>NZ_JBEZND010000009.1:0-258762 GCF_040706415.1 Streptomyces sp. NPDC048106
TCAGCCCGCAACTCCGCAACTTGCCGCACATCCATCTATCCACCGTGCCTCACACACCACGACCCCGGCAAACAGACATAACGAAGCACTACTAGGGTCTTTCTTTCGGATCAGGTCGCTCGGGCCGACGGTGCCTTGTGGCTGGCCAGGCCCCGCGACCGCCGACAGGATCCGAAAGAGAGGCCCTGGTCCTTCGTGGCCCGAATCAGGCAGCCGGTGAGCCGAGCAGGGGGAGCCGGTTGGCGCGCAGGGTCAGCACCGGGAGCAGGTCGGCGACCTGGTGCGGCAGGTGCGCCGCGATGCCGGGCGGTGCCGGGGCGAGCGGCACGAGCAGATCGGTGGCGGCCGGATGCCCCTCGGCGCCGTCGGCGGCGGTGTCGCCGTGCAGCCACAGGGTGAGCATGTAGAGGCCCGGCATCGACAACAGCCTTGGCTGGTAAGGCTGTTGCAGCGATTCCGCCTGCTTCAGGGCCAGCTCGGTGGAGGCGACGTACGGGCCCTCGAAGAAGTGCGAGAAGGCCCAGCCGTCGGGGGTGAGCATGGTCTCGGCCGCGGCCACCGCCCGGTCGCCGCAGCGGATCAGGAAGCGCCAGCCGGCCAGTCTGGTGGCGGACAGGCCCTGCGGGGTTATCCGGTCCAACACATGGACGGGCAAAGGGAGTTCGGGCGTCGCCGGCCCCTGCGCGGCACGCAGCGAAGGGGTGTGGGCCTCACGGACCGCGGCGGGTGAGCCCAGGGCGGCGAGGACGGAGCGCAGGGCGGGCGCGGGGGCAGGGGGAACGTGCAGCGGCATGGTGGGTCGCCTCTCATTCGACAGGCGCGGGGCGCGAGGGAGGTGGGGCGGACGGCGCTGTCTGCTCACGGAAGGCCGGAGAGGTGGGGGCCGGGTCGGTGAAGAACGAGGGTGCGGCTCGCCCCGCCGCCCGTCAACCCGAGCGGCAGGAATACGGCAGGACCAGGACCGAGGGCGCCACCCTTCCGCCTTGTGGACGAAGTTTATACGACAGGTGTGCAGACGGTGTTTCACCTATCCCATTGCCGTGGACCCCACAAGGCGCGAACAGGCCGCTGATTCGCGGAAATCATCCCGGTTTCCGGAGGTCACACGCCGTTGACCTCGCCCCACGTTCCGTTCGCGGACGGCCGAAAATCATCGGCGTTTTTCACGACGCGTTTCCGGGCACCCGAAGGTGCGCTCGCGACATGCCCCGTGAATGTGCCGCCGGGAACATTCCGACAGCGTAGCGGGCGTACGGGTGGCGCGGGACGTTATCGATCGCTTTCACTGGGCATTACTTCACCTGACCCGGGAGCCCCGGGCGGCCGGAACGTCGGTTCGCCCATCCGAGGAGGGATACTTCGATGGGGGAGAAGGTCGTGGCAGGGCAGTTCGACCTGTCCGATCGCCAGCACTATCGCGAAAAGCTCCAGAAGTGTCTGACGGGGCTGGAGCGGCTGCTGGTCGAGAAGCGATTCGACCGCCCCAGGAACCTCATGGGCGTCGAGATCGAATTGAATCTCGCCGGTCCGGACGGCATGCCCAAAATGTTGAACGGCGAAGTGCTCGAACGCATCGCCAGCCGTGACTTCCAGACCGAACTCGCCATGTTCAATCTGGAGGTGAACATCGCCCCGCACCGGCTCGGCGGCCGGGTCTTCGACCGCCTCGCCGAGGAGCTGCGGACCGCGCTCGCCTACGCGGACCGCAAGGCCGCGGAGGTCGACGCGGGCATCGTGATGACGGGCATCCTGCCCACGCTCGACCGGGACGACCTGGTCTCCTCCAACCTCTCCGAGGTCGACCGCTACACCCTGCTCAACGACCAGATCGTGGCCGCGCGCGGGGAGGACTTCCGGCTCGACATCGAGGGCGTGGAGCATCTGGTCTGCACCGCCAAGTCCATCGTCCCGGAGGCCGCGTGCACCTCCGTGCAGCTGCATCTCCAGGTCACGCCGGACCGGTTCGCCGACGTGTGGAACGCGGCGCAGGCGGCGAGCGCCGCGCAGATCGCCGTGGGGGCGAACTCGCCGTTCCTGTTCGGTCACGAGCTGTGGCGCGAGTCGCGGCCACCGCTGTTCCTCCAGTCCACCGACACCCGGCCGCCCGAGCTCCAGGCGCAGGGCGTACGGCCGCGGACCTGGTTCGGCGAGCGGTGGATCTCTTCGGCGTACGAGCTGTTCGAGGAGAACCTGCGCTACTTCCCGGCACTGCTGCCGATCTGCGACGACGAGGAGCCGCTGGAGGTCATCGACGCGGGCGGCACCCCGAAGCTCGCCGAACTCGTGCTGCACAACGGCACGATCTACCGCTGGAACCGGCCGGTGTACGGCATCGCGGACGGCGTCCCGCACCTGCGGGTGGAGAACCGGGTGCTGCCGGCCGGGCCGACCATCACCGACATCATCGCCAACGCGGCGTTCTATTACGGCCTGGTGCGCGCCCTGGCCGAGGAGTCCCGGCCGGTGTGGACCCGGCTGCCGTTCGCCGCGGCCGAGGCCAACTTCGACGCGGCGTGCCGCTACGGCGTCGACGCCCGCTTCGTCTGGCCCCGGCGGGGGCGGTACGGCGGCACCGGCGAGGTCGACGCGGTCACCCTGGTCCGCGACGAGCTGCTGCCGCTGGCCTCGGCGGGGCTCGACGCGTGGGGCGTCGAGGCGGCCGACCGCGACCTCTACCTCGGCGTCATCGAGGAACGCTGCCGCCGCCGGGTCAACGGCGCGTCCTGGCAGGCCGCCACGTTCCACCGCGCTCTGGAAGGGGGCCTGTCCCGCGAGGCCGCGCTGGCCGCGACGACGCGACGGTATGCCGAGCTGATGCACGTGGGGGAGCCGGTGCACATGTGGCCGGTGGGGCTGCCGGAGCCGGTGCCGATGGGGTGAGCCGCGGGCCTGTCGGGGACTAGGGGGTGTCCGGCGGATCTTGGTGGAGGGAAGTCGCGGCACGGTTTTGACCCAGGTGAGCGGGGTCTGGTGCGTCGAGATGCAAGGCGGAGGAGGGAGTCGACGCGATGGGGGCGCCCCCGCGCGAGCGAAGCCGAGCGTGGGGGAGTCGGCGACCGACGACAACACCGCAGATCGGCGTGCCGGACCCCGCGTCTGCGCCAAGATCCGCCGGACACCGCCTAGGCGTGCCGGTGCCGTGCGCGGTGGCCCGGTGCGCGGTTCTCCAGGGCGCTTCTGCGATCCTTGCGGGCAATGCGGGAGTCGGCTCGTGAGGTGTGGGAGGCAGGGGTGAAGGTGGCGGCCGGGCTGGGGGGCGGGCTGGAGCAGCGGCGGACGAGGCGGATCCTGCGGGACGAGACCGTTCTCGTGCTCGCGTTGTCGCTGGGCGCGAGCGGGGTCTCGGCGCTGATCAGTTTCATCGGCTCGGTGACCAGGCCGGGCGGCCTGAAGGACCAGGCCGCCACCCTCAACGCCTCGGCCGCGCCGGGCCGCCCCTGGCTCGACCTCGCCTGGCAGCTGTTCGGCATCGCCACCGCCCTGGTCCCGGTCGCCCTGGTCGCCCACTTCCTGCTCCGTGAGAGCGGCAGCCTGCGCACCCTCGGCTTCGACCGCACCCGGCCCTGGCCCGACCTCGGCCGGGGAGCGGCGATCGCGGCGGTGATCGGCAGCACCGGGATCGCCTTCTACCTGGCCGCGAGGGGCCTCGGCTTCAACCTCACCGTCGTGCCCGAGGCCCTGCCGGGCGTGTGGTGGAAGTACCCGGTGCTGATCCTGTCCGCGGTGCAGAACGCGGTCCTCGAAGAGGTCATCGTCGTCGGCTATCTGCTGCGCAGACTGGGCCAGTTGGGCTGGGCGCCGGGGACCGCGCTGGTGGCCAGCGCGGTCCTTCGCGGCTCGTACCACCTCTACCAGGGCGTCGGCGGCTTCCTCGGCAACATGGTCATGGGCGTGGTCTTCGTCTGGCTGTACCGCCGCTGGGGCCGGGTCGGCCCGCTGGTCGTCGCCCACTCACTGCTCGACATCGGCGCGTTCGTCGGTTACGCGCTCCTCGCCGGCAGGGTGGGCTGGCTGCCGACGGCCTGAGGCGCGGCGGATCGCTCAGGCGCGCAGGTCGCCCTCGATGACGGTGACCGCCCGGCCGGTGAGCAGGGTGCGCTCGCCGCGCAGCCCGGTGCGCACCAGGCCGGTGCGGCGGGAGGCCTGGAGGCCGGTGAGGTCGTCGCGGCCGAGGCGGGCGGACCAGTGGGGGGCGAGCGCGGTGTGGGCGCTGCCGGTGACGGGATCCTCGTCGATGCCGACGTTCGGGAAGAAGCAGCGGGAGAGGTAGTCGTAGCCCCGTGACGGGTCGTCGGCGCGGGCGGTGGCGATGATCCCGCGCGTGGAGTACGCGGCGAGTGCCTTGTGGTCCGGGGCGAGTCCGCGGACGGTCTTCTCGTCCGCCAGTTCCACCAGCAGGTCGCCGACGTTCGCCCCGGTGTCGAAGACGGCGACCGGCTCCGCGCCCAGCGCCTCGGCGACGCCGTCCGGCACCTCCACGGGGGTGAGCGGCGCGCTGGGGAAGTCGAGGGTGATCGCGCCGGCCTCGGCGGGCGTGGCGACCAGCACCCCGCTGCGGGTGGCGAACCGTACCGGCCCCTCGTGGGCGCCGCTCGTGTGCAGGACGTGCGCCGTGGCCAGCGTGGCGTGCCCGCACATCGCCACCTCGGTGACCGGCGTGAACCAACGCAACGCCCAGTCCGCGTCACCGCCCGCGGGCAGCCGGTGGGCGAACGCCGTCTCGGCGTGATTGACCTCCATGGCGACGTCCTGCATCCAGTCGTCGGCCGGGAAGACGTCGTCCAGGAGCAGCACGCCCGCGGGGTTGCCCGTGAAGGGCCGGTCGGCGAAGGCGTCCACGATTCGAATGCGCATGGCCCGAAGCTAGCGGCTCCGCCTTCCCCCGGACCAAGGCCAATTCGGGAGTCCTGGCCCGCTTTCCGGCTCGGTCCGCCGGCCGGCGCCGGGCAAACCGGCGCGCGCGCCTCGGGGTGAATCGGCGGAAATCTCCTCCCCAGGGATGAGATCGGTCGCGCTGATGTCCACTCTGTGCGGGACGTCCAAATGGTTCCGCTCGTGGATGACTCGGCCGCTTGTGACTGATGGGGTGGGGTTGTGCAATCCAGTACCGCCCGTACGACCGCCCCCGTGCCCGAGGGGGCACACCCGCACCAGGACGCCGCGGGGCTCGGCGCCGAGCTCGCGACGGTGCTCGCCGGTGCCCGCCGCAGGGCCGTACGGGACGGCGACCGCCAGGCCGACACCGCCCACCTGCTGCACTCGCTCCTCGAACAGGACCCCGAGGTGCGCGCCGCCGTGGGCGGTCCACCCCGACTCGCCCGGCTCCTGGGGTATCTGGTGCAGCGCAGTATCGGCTACGGCCTGCGCTGGCAGGGCAGCGTGGAGGACTCGGGCGCGATCCCCGTCGTGCCCCGTCCCGCCACGGGGGAGACGGCCGACTGGTCCCCGGCGGCGGCCGCCGCCCTGCACCGCGCCCGGGACCGGGCACGGCGGCGCGGCCGGGACGCGGCCGGCGCGCCCGACCTGTTCGCCGCGCTCGTCGCCGACCCGGACTCGCGGGCCGTCGAGGTCCTCGCCCGCGCGGGCGTCGACGCGCGCGGGCTGTCCGCCCGGATCGAGGCCGGTTCCGGGGAGTTCGCGCAGGACACGACCGGCTGAGCACCCCGCCGTCCACCTCCTGAGACAGGTGTCAACGAGGATGACGCTCCTGTCGTCGCCTGTCATCATGACCCGGTGCATACGTCTGAGAGCAGTGCCAGCGGTGGCAGGGGCGTCGGGCTCGGCCTCGCGCTCGTCTCCGCGCTGGCCTTCGGCGGGTCCGGGGTGGCCGCCAAGCCACTGATCGAGTCGGGGCTCGACCCGCTCCACGTGGTCTGGCTGCGGGTGGCCGGCGCCGCCCTGGTCATGCTGCCGCTCGCCTGGCGCCACCGCGCCCTGCCGCGCCGCCGCCCCGCGCTGCTCCTCGGGTTCGGGCTGTTCGCCGTCGCCGGGGTCCAGGCCTGCTACTTCGCCGCGCTCTCCCGCGTTCCCGTGGGCGTCGCGCTGCTCATCGAGTACCTGGCGCCCGCGCTGGTGCTCGGCTGGGTGCGGTTCGTGCAGCGGCGGCCCGTCAGCCGCGCCGCCGCGCTCGGTGTGGTCCTCGCGGCCGGCGGACTCGCCTGCGTGGTGGAGGTCTGGTCGGGGCTGAGCTTCGACGCGCTGGGCCTGGCGTTCGCGCTCGCCGCCGCGTTCTGCCAGGTCGGCTACTTCGTCCTGGCCGACCAGGGCAGCGACGCGGGCGAGGAGGCGCCGGACCCGCTCGGCGTCATCGCCTACGGGATGCTCGTGGGGGCCGTGGTGCTCACCGCCGTCGCCCGCCCCTGGGACATGCGCTGGGACGCGCTCGCCGGTTCGGCGCGGATGAACGGCACCGCCGTACCCGCCCTGGCCCTGCTCGCCTGGCTCGTGCTCGTCGCGACCGTGCTCGCCTACGTCACCGGTGTGCTGTCGGTACGACGGCTGTCCCCGCAGGTCGCCGGGGTCGTGGCCTGTCTGGAGGCCGTGATCGCGACCGTGCTGGCCTGGGTGCTGCTCGGCGAGCACCTGTCCGCGCCGCAGATCCTCGGCGGCGTCATCGTCCTGGTCGGCGCGTTCATCGCCCAGTCCGCCACTCCCGCCCAGGTGTCCGCCGAGCCGGTGGCCGCCGGCGGCCCGCCAAGGGAGTTGTCCGGGCAGCGCACGTCCGCCTAAAGTGCTGGTCATGCCGTCCACGCTCGTTCTTCCGCCCCCCGCCGCCTGAGGCGGGCCTCCGGGACAACCCGCCCGGTGCGATGAGCACCGGGCCGGACGGTGCTGCCCGCAGACGAAGTCCGCGCGCCCCGCTTAAGCGGGGCGCCCTCGAACTTCCGCACCCCTCGGGTGCGTTCCTGCGGAGAAACTCCTTTGTCGAACTCGAACTCGAACTCGAACGCCAACGTGCGCGCGAACACCGGCGCCGGCCTGCCCGTCGGGCGTGGCCTGCTCTATCTGATCGTCACCGGTGCCGCCTGGGGCACCGCGGGCGCCGCCGCCTCCCTGGTCTACCGGACCAGCGACATGGGCGCCTTCGGCCTCTCCTTCTGGCGCTGCGCGCTGGGGCTCCTGCTGCTGCTCGCCGGCCGCGGCCTGCGCCCGCGGACCCGCCCGGCCGCGACCGAACCGGCGGTGCGCCGGGTGCTGAAGGCCGTCGCCACCGGCCTCGGTCTCGCGGTGTTCCAGACCGCCTACTTCGCGGCCGTGGCGGCCACCGGACTCGCCGTGGCCACCGTCGTCACCCTCGGCGCGGGGCCCGTGCTCATCGCGCTCGGCGCCCGGCTGCTGCTCGGTGAACGGCTCGGCACCGGCGGGGTTCTGTCGGTGGCCGGGGCCCTCGCCGGACTCGCCGTGCTGACCTTCGGCGACTCGGCCGCGACCGTCCGCCCGGCGGGCGTGCTGCTCGCGCTGCTGTCGGCCGCGGGCTACGGCGTCATGACCCTGCTGACCCGCTGGTGGGGCCGGGACGGCGGCGCCGACGCCTCCGACACCACGGTGTGGGCCTTCGCGGTGACCACCCTGTGCCTGCTGCCGCTCGGGCTGCACGAGGGGCTGCTCCCGCACACCGGTCACCCGGCCCGGCTGCTGTGGCTCCTGTGCTACATCGCCGCCGTGCCCACGGCGCTCGCGTACGCCCTGTACTTCGCGGGCGCGGCCGTCGTACGGTCCGCCACCGTCTCCGTGATCATGCTGCTGGAGCCGGTGACCGCGGCCGTGCTCGCCGTCGTCCTGCTCGGCGAGCGGCTCACGGTCACCACGGTGGCCGGCACCCTGCTGATGCTCACGGCGGTCGCGGGCCTGACCGTGAGCGAGAGGTCGCTCCGCCGCGGCGGCGCGGCGGAGCCCACCGGCGACCCGGCCGCGCCGGCGGAGGCCTACTCCCCGGCGAGGTAGTCCGGCAGCCCGATCCCGGACGCCAGGTTGTCGTTCGGGATCGGGGCGTCGTACCCCTTGCGGAGCGGGACGACACCGGCCCAGTGGGGGAGGGCGAGGTCCTCGGGCTCGTCGTTGGCGCCGCCGGTGCGGATCTTGGCGGAGACCTCGTCCAGGTCCAGGCGGATCACCGCGGTGGCGGCCAGCTCCTTCTTGTTCGCGGGCCGGGAGTCGGCGGCGCGCCCGGGTACGACATGGTCCACCAGGGCGTCCAGCGCCGTCCGCCGCTCCTCGGGGGCGGTGACCTCGTGCGCGATGCCGTGTACCACCACCGAGCGGTAGTTGATCGAGTGGTGGAAGGCGGAGCGGGCCAGCACCAGGCCGTCGACGTGGGTCACGGTCAGGCACACCGGCAGGCCCGGGTCGGCCGCGCCGGTCATCCGCAGCGGGCGCGAACCCGTCGAGCCGTGGACGTAGAGCCGCTCGCCCACCCGGCCGTACAGCGTGGGCAGCACCACGGGCCTGCCGTCACGGACGAAGCCCAGGTGGCAGACGTACCCCTCGTCCAGTATCGCGTGCACCACGTCCTTGTCGTACGACGCCCGCTCCGCGTCGCGCGTGGGCACGGTGCGGTCGGTCGGGTGGTAGGCGGTGGGCTGGGTTTCCGCGGTCGTGCCCGGCATGACGGTCCCTCCAAGGCGAAGCCGACAGGCGATCGCTTTTGTACTAGTGCATAATGTGTTTTGTGCTAGGAGAGTATCGGATCGAGGGGCGCGGCGCAGCAGAGATCGCGGCCGACGTCGAGCGCGCGGTAGGTACCGGGGAGCTGCGGCCGGGTCAACCGCTGCCTCCCATGCGGGAGTTGGCGGTCCGGCTGGGGGTGAATCCGAACACCGTCGCGGCTGCCTATCGCACCCTGCGCGAACGCGGGGTGATCGAGACCGCCGGGCGGCGCGGCAGCCGGGTGCGGCCCAAGCCGGTCACCACCGGGCGCGACCAGTTGCGGGTGGAGGTGCCGCCGGGCGCCCGCGACCTGTCCACCGGCAATCCGGATCCGGCCCTGCTGCCCCCGCTCGCCCCGGCGCTGGCCGCGGCGGCCGAGGCGGGGGACCGGCGGCCCGTGCTGTACGGGGACGACCCCGTCGACCCGGAGCTGCTCCGCGTGGCCCGCGCCGAACTCGACGCCGACGGCGTCCCGCAGGGGTCCCTCACCGTCACCTCGGGCTCCCTCGACGCCGTCGAACGCGTCCTCGCCGCCCACCTCAGACCCGGTGACGCGGTCGCCGTCGAGGACCCCGGCTGGGGCAGTGCCCTCGACCTGATGCCGGCGCTGGGCCTGCGCGCGGTCCCGGTGAGCGTGGACGACGACGGCCCGTCCGCCGAGGACCTGGCCCGCGCGCTGGCCGCCGGGGCCCGTGCGCTGCTCGTCACCGCCCGCGCCCAGAACCCGACCGGCGCCGCCGTGACCGCCTCCCGGGCGGACGCCCTGCGCACGGTGCTGCGCGGGCATCCGAACACCCTGCTGATCGAGGACGACCACGGCCACGGCATGGTGGACCTGCCCCCGCACCCCCTGGCGGGCGTCACCCGGTACTGGGCCTTCGTGCGTTCCGCCGCCAAGACCTACGGCCCCGACCTGCGCCTCGCCGTCCTCGCGGGCGACCCGGTGACCGTCGACCGGGTCCGCGGCCGCCAGCGCCTCGGCCCCGGCTGGGTGAGCCTCCTGCTCCAGCGCACGGTCGCCCGGCTGTGGGCCGCGGGAGCGGTGGACCGCACGGCGGTGGCGGAGTCCTACCGCTCCCGGCGCGGGCCTCTGCTCGACGCCCTCGCCGCGCGCGGCATCGAGGCCCACGGCCGCTCCGGCATGAACATCTGGGTCCCGGTCCCCGACGAGACCACCACGGTCGCCCGCCTCCTCCAGTCGGGCTGGGGCGTCGCCCCCGGCGCCCGCTTCCGCCTGACGAGCTCCCCGGCCATCCGCATCACGGTGTCCCCGCTGACCCCGCGGGACATCGAGCCCCTGGCGGACGCGGTCCAGGCGGCGGTACGGCCGTCACCGCCGCGGGTCTACGGGTAGCCGGACTAGGCTGCCTTCCTGCTCCGCACCTGCGTGAGCGCCGCTCCCGCGAGTACGATCACCGCCCCTACCGGTGTGTTCCAGCCCAGCGACTCGCCGAGGATCGCGACGCCCGCCGCGGTCGCGATGACCGGGATGAAGTAGGTGACCATCTGCGCCGTCGTGGGCCCGACTTCGGCGACCAGACCGTACTGGAGGAGTACGGCGAGCCCCGTCCCGAGAGCCCCCAGCGCGGCGACGGCCAGCAGCGGCACCAGGGCGAAGTGCTTCGGCAGACCCGTGAACAGCGGGGTCACGACGGCCAGTTGGACCGTCGCCACCAGCAACTGCCCGCCCGTCATCGACAGATGGGAGTTGCCCGTGCCCGACAGGGTCCGCCGGACGTAGATCCAGCCCACCGGGTAGCTCAGCGAGGCGAGCAGGGCCATCGCGGTGCCGGTGGCGTCGAGGCCGTGGAAGCCCTGCCAGGCGCCGAGCACCGTCAGCACGCCGAGGAACCCGAGACCCAGGCCGGCCACCCGGACCCGCGTCGGCCGGTCCTCGGAGAGCGCGACGACGGACAGCGCCATGCCCCACAGTGGCGACGTGGCGTTGCAGATGCCGGCGAGCGTGGAGGGGATGGTCAGCTCGGAGTAGGCGAAGAGGGAGAACGGCAGGGCGTTCAGGAAGAACGCGGCGACCGCCATGTGCGCCCACAGCCGCCCCCCGCGTGGCAGCCGCTCCCGCTTGACGGCCATCGCCGCCACCAGCACCGCGGTGCCGAAGACCAGCCGCCCGAGCGTCACCTGGAACGGCGCGTACCCGCTCGTCCCCACCTTGATCAGCAGAAAGCTGAAACCCCAGATCAGGGACAGCGCGCCGAAGCGCAGTCGCCAGTCGAGGCGGGGGCGGGGAAGTGCCGGGTCCGGCGTGGCGGGGGACTGGGTTCGGGGCGTGGCGACCGTGCTCATGGTGTCAACCATGCGGCAACCGAACCTCTTAGCACAATCGAGAAATCCCACTGGGTATCTCGTAGGATAACTTACATGTTGAACTTGGAGCGGCTGCGTACCCTGGACGCCCTGGCCCGGCACGGCTCGGTCAGCGCCGCCGCCGACGCGCTGCACGTCACCACGTCCGCGGTCTCCCAGCAGCTCGGCAAGCTGGAACGCGAGATCAACCAGCAACTGCTCGCCAAGAACGGCCGGGGCGTGCGGCTCACGGACGCCGGCCGGCTGCTCGCGGAGCACGCGGCGCGCATCCTGTCGCAGGTGGAACTGGCCGAGTCGGACCTGGAGGCGCATCGCGGGCAGGTCGTCGGCGAGCTGCGGCTGTCCGCGTTCCCCACCGCCGCCCGGGGTCTGTTCCCGGTGGCGCTGCGGGAGCTGCGCGCCGAGCATCCGGGGCTGCGGGTGCGCTCCAGCGAGCTGGAGCCCGAGCAGGGCATCGCCGCCGTGGTGCGCGGCGACCTCGACCTCGCGGTGGTCCTCGACTGGTACAACAAGCCGATGCCGGTGCCCGACGGACTGGTCAAGGCGCCGCTCCTGGACGACCCGGCCGAGGTCGCCATGCCCGCGGGACACCGGCTCGCCCACCGCGACGAGGTGGACCTCGCCGAGTTCGCCGAGGACGAGTGGATCACCTGGGGCGCGGGCGAGTTCTGCCACGAGTGGCTGATGTTCACCCTGCGCTCCCGGGGCGTCGAGCCGATCGTCGGCCATCGCGCGGGCGAGACCCACACCCAGCTCCAGCTGGTGGCCTCGGGGCTCGGGGTGTGCATCGCACCGCTGCTGGGCCGCCATCCGGTGCCCGAGGGCGTGGTCCTCGTCCCCCTCACCCAGCGGGTGCGCCGGCACGTCTACGTCATCTGGCGCGCCGACGCCGACCGCCGCCCCTCCATCCGCGCGGCGGTCGACGCCCTGCGCACGGCCGCGCGGAAGGTCGGCTGACCCGCGCCGAGGCCCGGGTGTGCTGTCCCGGCACTCCTCACAGAGACCCGAGTTTGCGGAAGTCCCAGGAGACGATCCGCTCCGGGACGATCCGCGCCCAGGCGTGCCGGCCGTCGTGCGGCATCTCGTCCAGGCCGAAGTACTTGCGGGCGAACAGCCGTTCCGCGGAGTCGAGCCGGGGGCACGGCTCCCCGGTGCGGGGCGCCTCGCCGACGAACTCCGCCCGGCCCGCCAGCTCGGCCCCGCGCAGCTCGCCGTACTCCTCGCCCGAGTCGACCAGCGGCGCGAGTGCCGGTCGGACGCGGCACAGCTTCAGCGTCCGGTCAGCGCCTCGCGCCGACCCGTACGGCCACCCGCGGTCGGGCCATGGACGCCCGCTGTCGGCCCTGGTCGGATTCCTCGACGTGTTCGCGATCCCCGGGAAGGCCGCAGGTTCCCCCCTGCCGAGGAGGCGCAGGGTGAGGCTCTGGAGGGATCCAGGGCTTCACGCGTCTCTCGTGGGTCACTTCAGGACGTTCAGGGTGTTGGTGGCGTCGTCGACGAAATACACGGCGTCGCCGTCCAGGTCCACGGCCAGACCGAACAGCGCTCCGGTGCCGGGTGGGGTGCCGCTGTTGTCGAGTTGCCGGAAGGCCACTTGGCGGCCCGCAGGCGTGGTCTCGACGATATTGCCGTCACCGCCGTTGACGGTCAGGATGTCGCCGTTGGGGGCGATGGCCAGGCCGAGGGGACCATTGAGCCTGCCGCCGCTGCTGACCACCCGGCCGGTTCCGGCGCTGGATTCCCGGGTCACCGCGCGCGGGATGACAGTGATCCGGTTCTTGGCCGTGTCGGCAACGTAGAGCGAGCCATCCTTGGCGAGACCGACGCCGGTCGGGCCGACCACCAGGGCGTCGGGGTCGGTCCTCTCGGCGAAACCCGAGCCGATCACGGTGGTCTTCAGTCGCTGCGGCGGCTGGTTGGCATGAAGCTGGAGGGCAATGCGCAGAACGGTGCCCCGGTCCACTTCGTTGCCGCCGCCCGCCACGGTGCCGTTGAGCACGTTGGTGACGAACAGGTCGGTACGGTCGCCGTAGCTCTTGGCGGTCATGTCCCATGGTCCGTTGATGCCGCCTCCGGCGAGCGTCTCGCGGACCTTGCCTTGGTTGTCCAGCACCAGCAGGCAGCCCGCCCGCGCGGTGGCGGAGGTGCCGTCGGCGGTCGGCAGGCTGCCGACTACCACCCACCCGCCGGGCAGGATGCTCAGGGCCGTGGTGAGACCAACACCGCCGGGACAGGGGCCGGGCAGGTGGGCCGGGTCGATCTGCGCGAACAGCGTCGTCGTGCCGCGCGGGCTGACCTGCACCAGGGTGGTGCCCGTGCCCTGCTGGTTCTGGCTGTTGTTGAAGTTGCTGACCAGTACGTCGCCCTTGTGAAGCTTCCCTGCGTCACGCGGGACCACGGCTGTGCCGTAGGGATTGACGTCGCCGTTCGCGGGGACCGTTGAGGCGATCTCGTGCACGGTGCGGAGTCGACCGAGGAACGTCCCATCGGCGGAGGCGGCACCTGCCGCAGCCGCTACCAAGATGGCCGCGGAGGCTGTCAGCGCGGACAGCCTCCGAGTCAACGGTGGCAAAAAGTTGTCTCTCATGAGCATCACATTAAAAGCGAAGTCAGATTTGGTATGTTCAGACACGCTTTGTCTCAGGTGTTTCGCCCCGCCCAGCGGCCGGAGTGCACATGCCTGCGGGCCCCTCCCCTCACCCATTGCTGCCGCGCTGGCCCGAATGGGCCGTCACTCACTTGCCAGACGGTCCCGGCTCGCCGGCGGGCTCGCCCGTGCGACGGCGCGGGGTGTGGGCCGAGTGTGGCGGCGTGGCGGCGGACGTCGGCAGCAACCGCGGGCCAGCAGCACCGCGGTGAGGGCTGAGCCTGAACGGCTGGTCGTGCCGGCGGCCGGGGCACATGTATCCCTCGATCATGCTGGAGGCGGGCGGGTCCGTCGTGACCTTGGCACGCTGGCTCGGGCACTCCTCGCCGGCGATCACGCTTGGTTACTATGCTCACTTCATGCCCGAGGGTGGAAGCAAGGGGCGAACGGCCATTGACGGACTATTGGGGAGGGCCTGGGAAAATGTTGAAAGAGGTCGCCGCGACCCGCTACATCACGCCCCTGCGCGAGGGCGGCTCGCTGCCGGGACTCGTCGAGGCCGACGACTTCGGGACCTACGTCATGAAGTTGTCTACCTGATGGCGCTGACCTGCATCGATACGGCTGTACCCACCCCTGAACAGCGCAGATGCGTCTTTCAGCGTCTTTCGGGATCGTGCTGTGTTAGGCGGTCGATTCTCCCCACGCGCTCCCCAGGTTCGTCGATACTCCCCGGATTCTCCCCAGGAAGTGTCATTGCGGCGGGCTGCGGTGGCACGGGAGGTTATGTCATCGGAGGCGCTGTGAAAGGCATGCTGAGTGACTGTCTGCGAGGGCAGGGCAGAAGTCTGGCGCCGAGCGGTCGAGCGCAAGGCACTGGCGAGGGTGGTCTGCTGCGCAGTTGACGAAGCTGGTAATCGAGGGGCCTAAGGGTGAGCTGAAGGATCATCCGATGTGGGAGCGCGGGGGCGGCCCCACGAAGGGCTCACGACCGTCTTGCCCGCGTTGCTTTCCTGGTTCCGGGTGGGGAGGCTGGCGGAAGCCTCACGGTCTGTATGTCTATGACACAGGTCGACGGGCGGGGACTATATGGCCCTACCCTCCATCTGCCTCTCCAGCTGCATCAGCACGCCATTGGGCTGGGCGAACAGTTGCGCCGCTCGTGAGGCATCAACGGTGATCAACTCATTTACCGAGGTGTGCCCTCGGTAGTGCCTGTCGAATCCGGTCTCCTGTTACACGCGTTCAGCGTGCTGCGGATACCGGTGATGAGCCGCCAGCTCGTGCCGCCGGGCTCCTCGTGGAGTCATCTATTCTCACGCCCCGTTGGTATGACCAGTTCGCTTCAAGGGGTGGGGACCCTGGTCGCCATGATCGACATCAACGCCCCTGCTTGTGACTGCGCAAGACGGCCGACCAGCGCGTGCGCGATTGCGCGTGTACGGGCGGGTGGGATATACGCGGCATCAGAAGCCGCCGCGATCTCGCGCAGCAAGTCGGCCTGCGGTGCGGACGCTGCTCATTGCATCACTCCGGTACCACCCGACGGGGTCGCCCACATAGGTGAAAGGGGCGCCGATCGAGGGGTGTTGGGGCCTCTTACGAGAGGTAGGCGCCCTTCTACAGGACTGGCCCTTCACCCGGCTCCTCCTGATAGCTGTAGCGCTGCTCGCGCCAGACCTCGCCGATGTTGTGGTAGCCGCGCTCCTCCCAGAACCCCCTGCGGTCACGCGTCATGTACTCGATGCCCCGGACCCACTTGGGGCCCTTCCAGCCGTACAGTGGGGGTACCACCAGCCGGACCGGGAATCCGTGCTCCGGTGTCAGGGCCTCCCTGTTGCGGAACCGCGCCAGGAGCGACTGGTCGGAGGCGAATTCGCGCAGGCGGAGGTTGGCACTGAAGCCGTACTCGGCCCAGACCATGACGTGGGTGACGTCCGGCGCGGGAGGGGCGAGCGCCAGTAGGGTCGACGTGGCCACCCCCGACCATTCGTTGTCCGGAACCGTCTTGCCGGAGACGCAGTGCAGGTTGGCCACGACCGTCGACAGCGGCAGCTCGGTGAACTCCTCGAAGCTCCAGATGTGCTTGTCGCCGGAGGCCGTGGCGCCGAAGACGCGGAAGTCCCACCGCTCCGGCTTGAACTTCGGGACAGGGCCGTAGTGGCGCGTGGGCCAGCCCGCCACCGAACGCTGGCCGGGCGGAAGGGCCTCGTCGTCGCGGGTACGGGTGGGGATCGGGCCGTGCGCCTCGCGCGGCCGGTCGCTGTCCCTGGTCCACCGCTGCCAGAAGGAGAGCCTCCGAAGGGTGGCGAGGGTGTCGTGGTGGTCGGGGCCCAGCCGCTCGGTCTGGTCCGCCAGCAGCTCGGCCAGTGCCGAGGCGGCCTTACGGGCGTGGCCCTCCGCCAGATCGGGCCGTTCGGAGCGGATGAGAGGGCCCTGCCCGTTGAAGTGACGGGCCAGCTTCATCGCGGTCGTTGCTAGGAGAGTCGCATCCTTGGCGGGTCCGTGCTCAAGCAGAGCCAGGGCGCCGGCGAGACATCCCTCATAGTCGACGGCGAGCGTGTTGTCGTCACCAGCCTCCCCGGCGGGAATTCGGGCCAGCGCGTCGGCCGCCAGCACCATCGTGGCGGCCCTGCGCTCGGCATGCTCCGTGTGGACCTCCTGATCGGGATGGTCCGCCACGACTCCGTAGGCGTCCGCCGCCCGCGTCAGCAGCCCGTACTCCGCCCAGGATGGGCTGGGATGCCCGGGCGGGCCCCCCAGCAGCTCCGGGGGGACGAGTCGCGTCCAGTCCTCCGTCCTGTCATGCTCGCCCGCCAAGGCGACGAGCGCGTCCCCCAAGGCTCCGGTGGTAACGAAGTCGCCAGGCACGACCGGGCGGTTCGGGTCCCGCAGTCGGGCGCCCTCGTAGGCCGTCTCCACCGCGTTGGTCAGATCCTCCGGCATGCCGAGGGCCCGCCAGCGGCGCAGCAGCGCGCCGGAGAGGAGCCCGCGCAGCCATGTGGACCGTGTGTTGTCGCACGGGCTTTCCCGCAACACGCGGAGCAGCCGGATGGCCTCCTCCAGATCGCGTACGGCACCGTCCTCGTCGTAACGGTGCAGATGGCGGTCAGCGCGCCGGAAGTGGGCGAACCACTCGGAGTTGAGCAGCCGGACGGGTCCGGCGGACTCCACCGACGCAGGGCGGGGCGAATCGCTCGCGGTTGGGTAGAAGCGTCGGAGCACCTGGCTTGCCACGTGGGCGAACGCCTGCTCGGCCGGGTGCGCGTACCCCTTGCCCGCTCCCGCCACGTCGCTCATGTGTCCGGTGGTGCCGTCGAGGTAAGTCGCGGCGAGCGCCGGGAAGTTCCGGGTGCCACGGCCGAACTGGCGCTCCACGTAGTGCGAGACCTCGCGCAGGACAAGGGCGGCCTCGCCGCGGTCGACCCTGTGGAGCAGTTGCTCCCGCACACCGTCCTGGAAGTCGAAGAAGATGTCGTCGATATCAGCCGATGCCTCGGGACGACGTACGAGGAGGCCGCTGAGCAGCACCTCCGCCAGCTCGGAGGGGCCGGTGTGAGGCAGCATCACCCGCTGCACGAGGCGCATGATCGGAAGGATGAGGGGGGCGGTGGCCAGGTAGTGCGCGAGCCGGACGGCGTCAGGCGAGGCGGCCGTGAAGAAGGCGCGCAGGAGGCGTGCGGGGTCGCTCACGGCAGTGGCGGCCCTCGGTGCACGGGAGGCCAGGTGGCGGGGAAGCACCCAGGCGGCGGCTCCTCTGACCACCGGGGTAGTGCCCGCCAGCACGCGGGACCAGGCCCCGAGCGCCGTAGGCGTCGGCGAGAGGACTGGGACGGCGAGTGCGTTCGACGCCGGATCGGGCGGCTCTTGGCCGTGGGCGCGGAAGTCCCAGCCGGCACTGCGTTCCTGCCGCCGCAGGGTGCCCGGGACCGGCGGCAGGTGGGTGCGTGACCACATGCGCTGTGGCAGCGGCTGGAGTACGGCGACGGGTGCGGCCTGTGCCCGCCGGTGGAGGTCGCGCTGCATACGGCCGCTGCGCCAGAGCGGGCCCGTGCAGTCGGAGAGGAGCAGGGTGATCGTCCGCCCGGCTGCGTCGCGGAGTCCGGTGGCCGGGGTGGACACGGAGTCCGGGCGGGGGGAACTGGAGACCACGACCGTCCCGGTGCCGGGGAGTTCGTGCAAGTAGTGCACGGCGATGTCGTGGAAGGCACCCGAACGTCCGCAGGCACGCCGGAGTTCGCGCAGCAGCTGGTGCCAGGGCGCCATCGAGGTGGAGACGTCCATGAGGAGCTGGAGACGCGCCGCGGGCCGATCCCATCTCTCCAGTACGGGCAGGAGGAAGCCGGTCTCGGCGGCGAGTTCGGCTGTGGCGGCCTCGTCGAGCGCGGGATCGGAGGGCGCCCCCGTCGGCGGGCTGTAGTGCCGGAGCGGGCGCAGGGCGCGGCGCAGCGGCTGGGTGTCCGGCAACGCGGTGCCGCCCGGCAGCTGGACGCCGACCGAGGCGGCGGCCTGGCCAGCCTGCGCCCGCACACGCACCAAGTGTTCGTCCTCCGGGCTGGCACCGAGGTCGGGCAGGGGCGAGGGCGGCAGGGCGGCGGCGGACGCGGCGGGCGCGTTCCCGGGCGTGGGAGGCGGCGCCTCCGTCCCGGCGTCTCCGGGCCCCATGGGGGAAGGCGAGACGAACCGGGCCAGCCACAGAGCGTCCGCGACCGTGTCAGGGGCCGTGGACAGGCCCGCGCCGGTGAGCCTGCGCACCAGCTCCTCCACCGGTGGGCGGGCCGGTTCGGTGTCCTGGCCCGGGGGCGTCCCCCTCTCCCCCGGTCGCGCGGCTCCGGGCGTTCCCGGTTCCGTGCTCATGGTCGACCCGGTCCGAACGGACGCATCAGCAGGTCCGCGAGGCGCTCGCGCCCCACAGGATCCTCCTGGGCGCTGTACTGCGTCAGATAGATCGCGTTCAAGAGCTGATCGGCGGCACGCAGCCCGCCGGGCGACGCGGAGAGGAACCGCTCGATGATGTCCTCATTCTCCTCCGCGGACGCGCTGCCGAAGTGTGCCTGGACCATCGCTGCGAGCCGGTCGGCGTTCGGGGTGCGCATGTCGAGATGGATGCAGCGACGCAGCAGCGGGGCGGGGAAGTCTCGTTCGTCGTTGCTGGTCATCACCACCACGGGGAACTCACGGCAGCGCACGCGCCCGTCCACGACCGTCGCGGACAACCCGTCGTGGGTGAGTACGGATACCGTCCCGCCTTCGTCGTCCCGGCGAACGCGCTCCAGCTCCGGGATGGCGAACTCCCCCTCCTCCAGCACGTTGAGGAGGTCGTTGGGCAAGTCGACATCGCCCTTGTCGAGTTCATCGATCAGCACCACGCGAGGCCGCTCTGCGGGCAGGAGCGCGGTGCCGAGCGGACCGAGCCGCAGATAGCGGCCGATGCCGGTGTCGGTGGTGCCGGGCAGCTGGGACTCCTGGAGCCGGCCGATGGCGTCGTACTGGTAGAGCCCGTCGCGCAGCGTGCTGCGGCTGACGATGGGCCACTGCAGCAAGCGACCGAGTTTGAGCTCGTGCGCGATCGAGTGGGCGAGCGTGCTCTTGCCGGTGCCGGGGTCGCCGGTGATCAGCAACGGGCGGCGCAGATACAGGGCCGCGTTGATCAGTTCGAGTTCGTCCAACGGGCCACGGACGGCGAACCGGCCCCGGGACGTACCGAGCCTGCGAGTGGAGGCGCTGTCGAGCGGGGGGGCCGGCGGTGACCCCGCGAGCTCACCGTCGAACGTGCGCCAGGGGGGTGGCGGGGGCAGCCGGCTGATGCCGTCATGCGGTTCGCTCACGCCCTGGTAGATGAACCAGTCGCTGTTCACGGAACTCCTTCGGTGCGGGAAGCGGGGGCGGCGGAGTGCGGGCAAGGATCAAGGTGCGTCGAGAACACCTGCGGGCTCGGTGAGGGGCCGGTCGGCGTCGTCGTACATCAGGGCCAAGGGCTTGGCCCAGTAGGCGTGCGGATCGCGGCGGTGGATCCGCTCGCGCAGGACGCGCAGCCGCTCGGGCAGCTCGGCCGCGGAGCCCGCGTCCGCCAGCAGTCGGGCGGCGTTGCCGCTGAAGCTGCGGCACCGCTCGTCACATCCGTCCGGAGGGTGGGGCCCGGCGTTCCACAGGAAGACGCCGTGCCCGGTCTCCAGGGCCAGGCGCAGGACCTCGCGGCCGGTGGCGTCGGCGGCCGGCCGGCAGACCACCGGGACCTGGTCGGGCCCGGCACCGGCGAGACCTGCGCGGCGCAGCAGCCGGCCGGGCTGCGGCGTAGGCAGGGCACGCAGCGGCGCCGCCGCGGCCGTCTCCTTCCACCGCATCTCCCATAGGGGGTCGACGCCGCCTCGGCGGGACGCGTCCCGTACGACGACCTGCCGGCGTACGCCCAGCGGCCAGCAGGCGGGGTCCGAGAGGTCCAGGTCGGTGACGGCGGCCTGCGGCAGCCAGTGCTGTACGGCTAGGTCGAAGTGCTCGGGCGGGAGGACGACCTCCAGCGGGGCGTGGCGTTCGGGGGTGTCCAACTGGAGGAAGAGCCGGGCCAGCGGGCGCTGGAGCCGGAGCGGCAGGTCGTCCGGCGGGACCCCGTCGCCGTTCTCGTCGGCGTCGACGACCGCGTCGTCGTCCTGCTCGGGGTCGAGGACCCGCAGCCGCCAGTGGAAGGCGACCGAGGGCGACCAGAGGGAGGGTTCGAGCTCCAGCAGCACGCTGGGCCCGTCGCCCGGCCGGGCGACGAGGATGCCGACCTGTACGGGCTCTGCGGCGAGCGGCGGGTCCTGGGCATGCCCGCCGGGGAGCACCAGGATCCCCGTCGCGTTCGTCCCGCCCCGCACGGTGATGTCTCCGTCGACCCGCCCGGGCAGGGTGACCTCGGCCACGCTGACGTCCGCCTCCAGACCCAGGCGGCGCATGCGGCGTCCCACCCAGCGGTCCAGGTCGACCGCCGTGGACGCCCCGCCCGGCATCGATGCGACGGCGAGGGCGACGAGCTTGGCGTACCGCAGATAGGGCAGGGCCTCGATCGTGAACTGCATCCGGTACTGATGGATCTCGCCGTGCCCGTCCCGCCAGTGTCGGAGGGCGGAAGTGGCCGGGAACTTCGCGCGGTTGTGGAACACCACGCGAAGTAGGCTCCGCACCAGCGTCGGGTCGTCGGGCGCCGGGAGAGCGGCCAGCAGCTCGAATAGCTCCAGCCGGTCGCCCGGCGACCAGGAGGTGGTGCTGTCCGGCAGACCGTTGCCCGGCAGCTCGCCCTGGACGTCCGTCCATCCGTCGCGGAGGTCGCTCTCGGCGTGCCATCGGTCATGGGCGCAGATCAGGGCGTGGTACGGGTCCGGCCCGAGGGCATGGTCGGGGTCCACGACGACGGGGCTGACGAACTCCCGCAGCAGAGTGCTGCGCACGGCCCGGCCGCCGTCCTTGATGTCGCCCTCGGACGTGCGTCTGCTGGCCTTGGTCAGGCCGACAAGGGCGCCCTGCGAGAGGTCGATGACCGGTCCCCCGGAAGCCCCTTTCGGAATCTCCGTCTGCGGACCGAGGCGGAAGCTGTAGGGACCGTCGTTCCCGGCGACCACGCAGACGCCGTTCCAGTCGAGCAGTTCCTCGCCGCGCTTGCCGCCGGCGACGTACCAGCCGTAGGCCCGCACCTCGCGCGAGGGCGGGTCGCCACGGTCGCTGAGCCAGACACAGGCGTGATCGGTGTCGTCCTCCAGCAGGCGTACGAGAGCGATGTCCGACTCCGCGGGGACGGGGCCGCTGTCGGGCACCCCGGACAGCAGATAGCCGGTCCTCGCCGGGATCGAGCGGCCGTTCCATAGGGTGACGGTGTACGGGGCGGTTCCCGCGGCCCGGACTACATGGGCTGCGGTCAGCGCCCAGCCGGGTGCGATCAGCCCGGCGGACCCCCAGTGCTTGCCGTCCTGTGCACCGATCGCCGCCGTTGCCGCCCTGGCCAGCCGGTCCAGGCGCGGAATCTGGTCAGGCATTCCCCTGCGCACCGGCGGTCGTACCGTCGTTCCGGTCGCCAGGCCGCCAGGTGAGCGTGACGTTGAGGGCGGCCTTGGCCTCGCCGTCGGCGAGAAACGCGACCGCCTTACCGGACTTGGCCGCCAGCTCGACACCGAACGAGACGCTCACCTCGTCGGGGTGGGCGGCCTCGCGGGCGGCTTCGAGCACGGAGGTGCCGACCGACCGGATCACCCGCTGGACGCTGTCGACCCGTTCCATCAGGGTGTCGAGGGCCGTGACCTCCTCCTCCTCGCCGTATTCGGTGAGCCGCTTGCGCAGATCCACCTCGTCCGGGTCGAGTGTCTCCACTCGGGCGAGGACAGTCTCGCCGCCGATCTCCACTTCCCGCACCCGGTACGCCACAGCTCCGCCGCTCCCGTCGCCGATCTCCGTGCCGTCCGTACCTTGCTCGGGCGACAACATCACGGTCACACACCTGAGTTGTTCAGGTTACTTCCCGGCACCGACGCGCGGGCCTGTTCACGGTCTTCTCCTGGCGGAGGTTCGGCGCGAGGGCCGCCGTACTGCCGGTGGGTTGAGAACCCCGGACTACGCGTTGATGCGGGGCGCTCCGTACGTGGCGACCAGTTTTGCGCGGAAGTTCAAGAACTATCAGGGTCCGTCGGACCAGGGCACTCACTTCGTCGAGTTCCTCGCCAAGTGCTACGTCACGCACCAGCAGACGTGCTTCTTCGGCGATCACTGCATGTGGAACACCTCGGCCCCGTGGTTGCCGATACCGAACCGACGTAGGGCCATGACGCTCATTTGACGCTCCGGGCGCCCGACGGTCCTCGTTAGGGACCCCAAAGCATCTCTGACCTGCTGCTTTCTTGACCGCTTCCAGGCCGACATCTTTCCGATGACCCACCACGTGGAGTGTGTCGCGATCCTCGAACCGGCCGCGAAGGGCTCCTGACCTGGGGTTTTGCCCGCGCGCATTATGTGCCGTGTGGGCGTTACGGGCGATATCTTGACGCTGAAATGACTCTCGTAACGCTCATTTGACGCTCGTTCTGATGGAATGTCAGGCTGCCTCTCGGGCAGGTCAGACCATGTCAAGGCGGCGAGTATCAACGGGGCGCCGAGGGTAGACGACGCTGAGCGCAGACGTATTGAGTCCTGCTGGTCAGATGTCCCGGAAGAGACGGGCGAACGCCGTGACCTGCCGCGATGGGCGAGCGACGGCTGCTGACCTGCACGAATGACCTTTCGACTGTTTCACGCTCATGTCGGTTGATGGGGCCGGAAGTCCCAGAAAAGTCCCAGAGGACTCCCGCTGCTGACGGACGCCCTTTCGGTTTATCCGGGGTGAGGCGGCGCGGCGTGGGCTGGAGCCTGTGCACCAGTGGTCCGCCCTGATCGAACGGCAACACGGGCTCCTCGAACCCTGCTGTCGACGAGGGCGCTGGAACCTGGATGTCGAGTAACTGGCGTTCGGCCGATGCGGGATTGCGGGCTCCCGAGGATCGACGACGGCTCTGCGGTCGCTGGCTGCGGTGAGCCGGCGCAGCCTCGTCCGCCAGCCGCTGGCGGCAGTAGTCCAGGAACGGCACGAACGCGTCCCAGACCGATGCCGATAGCCAGGAAGCCGCTCGCCGTTCAGATAGGCGCGGATCGTCTTGCGGCCCCGACCCAAGTGCCGGGCGATGGCCGAGATCGTCCAGCCCTGCCGACGCAGCGCATGAGCATCCACGTCGAGCGCGGGATGTTCACCGCTGCCCGCACCGACTGTGAGTCCACAATCGCGGCCGTCGGGTCCACCGCGCGGCCTTCCTTGGCCCGGATGCGGTCGCGCAGCCGGTCGTGGAGCTCGGCGAGCAGACCTGTCACCTGCCAGTGGCGGGCGAAGGCATGCACACGCCGGTACGGCGGGAAGCCGGCGGGCAGGTTGGCTCACTTGACGCAGTTGTCGGCCACATAGCGGACCGCGTCCAGTATCCAATGCCGCGAAGTTAGGCCTCAGTTGACGTTGTCAAGACCTCCGGAAATGGGAGCTTGTACGTGCTCGGTGCCGGTGCGTACGAGTCGGCCGTTGCGTGCCCAGCAGTGGAGCTGCGCGTTGAAGCCGCTGAGTACGCGTCCGGAGGCGGTGAGGCCAAGGTTTCCTGCGATGTCGCGGGTGTGCATGGCCTGATTGAAGTTCTCCGTCAGGATCCGGCAGACCTGCCCCCAGCGACCGGTGGCGAGCCGGTCCGAGGTATGGCGCGGTGGGGAGAGCTGGTGGATGCACGGTGATCATGATGGCGGTGATCGGCGTGCTGTCGCGAGGTCGCTCATCGCGGTTCCAGATGGCATAGGGGGACGTTCCGCACTTGACGATGCGAGCGGACAGCCGCATTCGGCGCTTGGGCAGCAGCGCCCGCAGGACGCGGGTGCCGATGTGTCCGACCAGGTCGGGGCGTTTGGTCGGGGCTGCCGCCGCGGTCGTTCCAGCGGCGCTGACGACCGTGTCGCGCGCGGCCTCCAGGGCCACGGTGAAGCTGGTTCGGCCGGGATCGCAGCCGGACACTGAGCCGTTTTCAACCTGACGGGTGTTCCGCCCTTTCCCAGGTCGCCCGAGCCGTCAAGCGCAAGCTGAAGCAGATCCAGTACCGGCCCGATATCGTCGACGGCTGCCTCACCGGTACCGGCCTGACTATCAACGACTGACCGACATCACGAATTCAAGTTCAGTACCCTCGCCACGGCGTAGTTTCGGCCTCACGCCCGCTACCCCGCGTGAAAGTTTCGTTACAACGGATGATGTTGATCACGTTTCGTTGGAGGGTGGCATCGCGTGGCGTAGATTTCCCGTGATCGGATGTGCGAACTACGCAGTGTGTCGATGTGCGGGGCTGGAGTCTGGTGTCGCATAGGGGAGGCGTCACGTGTTGGGTCGACGGGTCAGTCGTGCCTCGGAGCGGTTAAGCGGTGTGCGGGAGAACCGGCTGCGGGACGCCAGACTGTGTAGGTACAGCCGCCGTCTGATGCGTCGGCTCACTCCCCGGCTGCCCCTGAGCGTCACCGCTCTGTGCGAGGAACTGGGTGATATGCGTGGCCGGCCGATCAGGCTCATGGAGTGGGATCTGTCGGCCGACGGACCGTTCGGTGTGCTGATATCCCGCAAGACCGAGGATGTGATCGTCTATCAGGCCAAGACCACCAAGGCGCACCAGGCACACATCATTCTCCACGAGGTCGGGCACATCGTCGCGTTCGACCTCGCGGGCGGGCGGCCGCCCGGCGCGGTGGAGCGGTCCTGCTACTCCGACAGGGACGAGCGCGACGCCGAGATCATCGCTTCTACGATCATGTACCAGGCCATCTCGATGAGCCGGCGCATGCGAAGTCACGGACTGGACGAGCCGTGGCGGCCCTCGGTGTACAACAGCCTCGTCCTCACCGACGGAGCGGCGTGAGCGGGCTCAACCTCGTTGCCATAGCCACGCTGCTGGGGGGTGCGGTCTGGACGACGCCCGCCTTGATACGACGCCGACTGCGCGATCCCATGCGGCTGCACCTTTTTCTGGCGCTGCTGCTGATGGGGGCGGGGAACGTACTGGCCCAGCCGCCGGTCCTGCAATTTGTCGACGGCTTCACCTTCGAGGGCTTCTCCAAGTTCACCTACAACGCCGAGGTGCTGCTCGGCCTCAGCTTCATGGTCGGATTCCTGCGGGAACGTCCGCTCCGGCGCTGGGCGCCGCCGTGGCCCTGGGAAACGGGCGCCTGTCTGGTCTGCCTGACGGCGATGTTCGCGGTGACGGTGCTGCTTCCAGCCCCGTTGCGCGATCACGCGCTGACATCCCAGTATCTCGCCGACTGGCGCGTGCGTACGTTCTACAACTTCGGCAACTTCTATCTGCTGTTCGGCTACGCGGCCAGTGCCTACCTGGCGGGACGTCATGCTCGCCGGGGGCGTTCGCTGCGGCGGCTGTCCCTCAATATCATCACCGTCGGTCTGGCGGGGCTGGCCCTCGCCTGCATCTTTCGTTTCCTCTGGGTGAATCTGCCCACGCTGCGGGAGCCGGGCCAGCTGATCGACTACCCGGATGTCTTCCTCTTCGGGCAGGTCGCCGCCATCGTGGTTTGTGTGGGTTTGAGCCTGCCGTTCTTCTTCAGCGTGGTGCAGATCGCGCGGGAAAATATTGAACACCGCAGCCAGTTCCAGGGACTTGAGGAACTGTGGCGCCGGCTGGTGGCGGTCTACCCCGAACTGGTCCTAAACCACCGGGGCCGCTGGCGGCAGGCCTTCGTCGTCAACTCCTCTGCCATGTACCGGCGTTATGTGGAGTGCCGGGACGGTCTCACCCGGCTCGGCCCCTATCTGCGGCTCGCGGCCGAGGAGTTGGGCCAGCCGATGTCGCAGGACAATCTGGCGGGGTCGGCCCGTCTGGTTGCGCGTGCCCTGCGCCTGCACGACGACCAGGAATCCGACGGCAGTTCACCAGTGGAGGCCGTCTTCGTTCTCGCACCCCGCAGTCGGTGCAGCGTCGACGGTCATGACTACGAGGAGGACCTGCGGACCCTTGTCCGTCTCTCCGGCGAACTGCGCGCCCTGCGTTCGGACACCCCGGCCCGTGCCTCCGCCGAGAGGGGGGCCGCCGGAAGGTCCCTCGACGGGTGAGCCGCCGGCCGGTGAGCCGCCGCGCCTCCCACCTACGCCTTGCCGTCCGTGGCGCCCGCGCTCCTCGAACCTCCGTTTCCCGCAGCGCCGTTGGCGGGCTCCGTGGTCCCGGTGGAGGGCGCCTTCGCCGAGTTGTCCAGTACGTCCATGATCGACAGTAGTTGCTCGCGCAGTTCGGGCGTCAGTCGGCCGGCCCGCATCGCGATCGACTGCACCTGCCGGTCGGCGAGCGCCTCTGCCCAGCCGTCCGCGGGCTTCGCGGGGCCCGCCGCCGGCTCCTCGGTGATGAGGGCGCTCACCGACACCGGCAGGGTCATGTCCCGGGACCGGAAGTACTTGACGATCGCGGAGAGGACACTGACCGTCGGGTTGGTCTGTGAGCCGTTGCGCAGGGCGGTCAGATAGCTCCGGGAGATGGTCACGTCATGGCCTGGATCGTCGGAGATCGCGCGAGCGACCTCGGACGTGGACGGCTCGCGCAGCCGGCCGACGGCATCCGGGGTGGCGGCGTCGGCGAACCAGGAGTTCAGGCGTTCTGCCAGCGTGACCATGGTGGTGACCTCCGTAGGCTTCGGCGACTCGGGGTTTCTCCATGTGAGTTGCAGAGCGCGTGTTACCCGCCGGGCTGCCCTCATGAGTGCTCATGCCGCTCGTTATGTCGACTCTTGGGTGAAGTGTAACACGCGTGACATAGCGACTGTCTTTCCTGCTACTATATTGGACAGCGAGCCAATAAAGAGCCTGTAGTGCTCGTAAGATGGCAGCTCGCGCTGGAGGGGATATGCGTAGCGGTACTGTCTTCACTCAAGGGCTTCGTCAGGATGTCGGGGGCAGCCCGGCCTGGACGGTCGAGGCCGTCCGTCAAGTGCGTTACCACGTCGTCAGTTCCACCGGTCTGTTCGAACCGGGCAACACCGCCCTGCTGAACGGATGCCCGGAGGCCCCGCTGCGTCCGGGTGACCGGCGGCTCGTCGTCATCGATCAGAACGTCGACGCGCTCTATGGCGCCCAGGTGCGAGCGTTCTTCCACGCTCATGGGGTCGACGTGATGGTGGTCGCCCTGCGTGCCGACGAGTCGGTGAAGCAATGGGACGCCGTATCGCGGGTCGTCGACGCGATGAACGACTTCGGGATCGACCGGCGCCGGGAGCCGGTGCTCGCCGTCGGCGGCGGGGTGCTGACTGACATCGTCGGCTTCGCGGCGAGTCTCTACCGGCGCGGTACGCCGTACATCCGCATCCCCACCACGCTCGTCGGCCTCGTCGACGCCGGTGTCGGGGTCAAGACCGGGGTCAACTACGAGCGCGGCAAGAACCGGCTGGGGACCTACGCGCCGGCCACGGCGACCTTCCTGGACCGGTCCTTCCTGCGCAGTCTGTCCCTGCGGCACATCAGCAACGGCCTCGCCGAGATCCTGAAGATGGCGCTCATCCGCTCCGAGGACCTGTTTGCCCTGCTGGAGTCGCGGGGTGCGGCCGTCCGCGCCGACCGGCTCCAGGGGGCGACCGAGGAACTGGCCCGAGCCGCGGACGCCATCGTCGCCGAGTCCATCCACCTCATGCTGGAGGAACTCCAGCCCAACCTCTGGGAGTCCGCGCTCGAGCGCTGCGTGGACTACGGGCATACCTTCAGCCCGACGCTGGAGATGCACGCCCTGCCCGAGCTGCTGCACGGCGAGGCGGTCGTCATCGACATGGCCCTGACCACAGCGTTGGCGACCTTGCGCGGCGATGTCGCCGAGGCCCAGGCCGAGCGCGTCTACCGGGTGATCCACGGGCTCGGGCTGCCCCTGTGGAACGAGATCCTGGAGGACTCGACGCTGCTGGAGGAGGCCCTGCGGGACACGGTGCGCCACCGCGACGGCCAGCAGCGGCTGCCCCTGCCCATCGGCATCGGACGGCACCGCTTCGTCAACGACGTCACGCCCGGCGAACTCCGCGACGCCGCGCGGCTGCTGCGCGACCACGCCCGGGACCACGTCCCCTCGGCCCAGTCGCTGGTACCCCAGCAGGTTGGCGCGTGAGCCGCGCGGAGCGCGGCGCGCCGACGGCGGTCGTGGTCGGCGGATCGACCGGCATCGGACGCGGCGTCGCCGATGCCTGGGCCGCGCGGGGTATCGAGACACACGTCTTCAGCCGTGGCAGGCCGGCCGGCCCTGGCGCCGGCCAACTGGTCTGGCACCGGCTCGACTTCCGGGACCCCGCCCAGGCCAAGCAGGCGCTGCGGGACCACGTGCCCGCCGATGTCTCCCTGGTCTGCTACTCGGCGATCTACTTCACCGCCCGGCGCGAGCCCTTCCTGGAGACCGACGAGAGTGACTGGCTGGACCAGTTCGCCGTCAATGTGCACGGTCTGGCGAGGACCCTGAGGGCGACACTGCCTGCGCTGCGGGCCGCCGCTCCCGGACTCTTCCTGCACATCTCGTCCGAGGTGGTGTACAACGCCGGTCCGCACCGGTCTGGATACGCCGCCACCAAGGCCGCGGCGAGTTCGCTGGTCCAATCCGTGTCACGCGAGATCGACGCGGACGAGGTGACGTTCGTCGAGGCGCTGCCCGCGGGCATGGTCGACACCCCGGGCATCCGCGCCCGCCGGTCACCGGACTTCGACTACAGCGGTTACATGCCCCCGGCCTCGTTCGCCCCGCTCGCCGCCGAACTCGCCGCCACCCGGGGTGTGCCGTACGCGGGTGAGGCCCTGGTCGTGCACGACGACGGGACGTGGTCGCCCGTCGCCGACGGGCTGCCGATCTCCCAGTCCCGTCCCCTGGCCCGTCCCCTCCGATAGACAGGAACGAACAGATGCCCGAGGCACAGCCGGCCGCCCCGGCGGCGACCCCCGAGACCCCCCGTCCGAGCCTGCGCGCCTCGGCGCTGCTCTTCGACATGGACGGCACGCTGGTGGACTCGACCGCCCTGGTCGAGTCCACCTGGGCGGACTTCAGCGTCCGGCACGGAACCGACCTCGGCGACGTCCTCGCCTACGCGCACGGCCGTCCCACCCGGGAGACGGTCGGCCACTTCGTCGCCGACCCGGAGCTGGCGGCACTGGAGACCCGGCGGCTATCCGCGTACGAGGAGTCGGAGACCACCGGGATCACCGAGATACCCGGCGCCCGCGCGCTCCTCGCCTCGCTCCCGCCCGGCTCCTGGGCGGTCGTCACGTCGGCCGGCCGCAGGCTCGCCGAGGTCAGGCTCGCCGCGGCGGGCCTGCCCCTGCCCGAGACCATGGTGAGCGCCGATGACGTGGTCCACGGCAAGCCGCACCCCGAGGGCTATCTGCGGGCGGCCGCCCTGCTTGGCGTCGAACCGGCCGACACGATCGTCTTCGAGGACTCCGGTGCAGGGGTGCGGGCGGGCCTGGCCAGCGGCGCCCGCACGGTGGTCATCGGCGGCCTGGACACGTTCGACGGGGAGGCGGAACGGTTCCCGGACTTCCGCGGCCTGCGCGCCGATACGGCGTCGGCCGGGGCCGGGGGAGTGTCCCTGACGGTGTCCGGGCCGCTCGTGGGCCGGGCCGGGGAGTGGCGATGACCGGTGCGGCGGCGACCCTCGACGGCAGGAGCCGGACGGCGACCGCCTTCGCGGCGGACGTCGGCGGCACCTGGGTGCGCCTGCGGGCCGGGGGAGCGGGCGCCCCGGTCGAGCGCCTTCGCTCGCCCAGCCGGCTCAACCACCCCGGCCGGCCGGTCGCGCGGCTACGCGACGACATGGTGGAGCTGCTGTGCCGGTCGGCGCCGCCCGGCGCCCACGCGGCGATCTCCTTCGGCGCGGCCATCGACCACCTCACCGGCACGGTCCTCGGGTCGGCGCCGCTGTGGGGTGCCGAGGCCGAACCCTACGACCTGGCGGCGGTGCTGCGCGGGCGCCGGCCCGACGTCAGCTGGCACCTGGTCAACGACGTCACGGCCGCCCTGGTGGACTTCGCCGCCACGCACGCCCGGCCCGGCGTCCGCCGGGTCGGCTATCTGACCGTCAGCAGCGGCATCGCGATGCGCGTCGCCGATCTGGAGCGGGGGCGGATCCCGGTCGACGGCCGGGGCCTGCAGGGCGAGATCGGTCACCTTCCAGCCATGAGCACCGGCCCGGAGATCCAGCGGGCACCCCTGCCGTGCGAGTGCGGGGCGACGAACCACCTCGCCTCTATCGCGTCAGGGCCCGGCATCGCGCGCGTGGCCGGACTGCTGGGCATCGAGACGGGGCCCACGTTCCCGGACCGCATTGCGGAGGCGCTCGCGGCGGACGACCCCCGGGCACGGCGGCTCCTTGAGCTGTGCGTCGAACCGGTGGCCAATATGCTGCGGACCCTGTGGTGCCTGGATCCGCACCTCGACCTACTCGGCCTCGGCGGCGGCGTCGTCGAGGGCCTCGGCGCCCACTACCAAGGTGAACTGCACCGGCAGCTCGGGCGCGCCACCTCCTACGCTGACCGCGGCCGGCAGCGGGACTGGCTCGCCGACCGGCTGGTGTGGTGCCCTCCCGGCGCGGTCGACGCGCTGCGCGGCGCGGAGCGCGTCGGGCGCTGGCTGCCGGGAATCGTGCCGTGAGCGCCGCGGTCCACCGCGCGCTGGTGCGGCTCCCGGCGGACGCCCGGGGCCGCACCCGCGTCGCGGTCCGCACGGTGCCGACCCCCCGGCTCGAACCCGGGGACGTCCTCCTGGCGCCGGTGACCGTGGGCGTCTGCGGCACCGACTGGCAGATCCTGCGTGGGCTGCGGGACGACTCCACCCATGTGCTGGGCCACGAGGGTGTGGCCCGGGTCGTCGAGCCCGGCGGCACTGGTCTGCGCACCGGCTCTCTGGTCACCGTGAACCCAACCCACCCGGGCGATCCCTCGTTCCTGCTCGGGCACAACCTGCCCGGCCTGTGGGCGGAGCGCACCCGAGTCCCCGCCGCGGCGGTGCGCGCCGGCCTGGTGCTGCCGGTGCCGGACGGCGCGGACCGTCCGGAGGTGGCGGCCCTGGCCGAGCCCCTCGCCTCGGTGCTCTACGGACGGGAGATCGCCCTCGGGGCGGTCCGGCCAGCCGCCCTGGTGGTGTGGGGCGACGGCATCGTGGGACGGCTCGCCCGCGACGCCTGGCAGCGTGAACTGCCCGGTCTGCGGTGCTTGCTAGTGGGCCACGGCACCGACGCGACCGAGCCAGGCGATCCTGATCTGCCCGCGCTGCTCGCCGCCCTGCCGGGACCGGTGGCCGCGGTGATTGCCACGCCGCGCACCGGTACCAGGGACGCGCTGACCACCGTGGAGCGCCATGTGCCCGGCACGCTCCTGGTAGATGTGCATGCGGGCCTGCCCGCGGGCCCAGTCCCGCTGTCCGCCGGCCCGGTGGACGTCGCCGCCCTGCGCGCCGGCAATTGCGGGGGCGAGCCCGCGCCGCCCCGGGTGCATCGCCTCGACCGGCCGGGCGGTCCACTGGTCCTGTACGGACACCGCGGGGTGTCCGGGGGACATCTGCTGCAGGCGGTGCACCTCCTGCTGGCCCAAGGTGGCGAGCCGTGCGGCGATGGCGTTCTGACCCACGTGGTGGACCTGGCAGGTGCCGCGGACCTCGTCAACTCCGTACTCGACGGGGACCGGAGGGCGGCCGAGGGGCGGCGGGTGCTGAAGACGGCGATACGGACGGGAGGCGGCGATGACGGCTGAGCCGGGCGGGCAGACGATGACCACCGCCGGGTCAGGCGGCTGGACGGTGACGGCCACCGAGGAAGGCGCTCCGCCCCCCGCCACGGTGGCCTTGGCCGCACCCCAGTGGCGGATCGGCACGGACCGGCGGGCGACGGCGCGTGCCGCGCTCGCCGCGGGGGCCGACCAGCTCCACCTGGACTACGGCGGCGCCCACCGCGGGCCGCCGCTGTCCGAGACCGGTGAGCTGCGAGAGGCCGAGGCGATCACGAAGGACATCCCGGTGCCCGTCCTCGCGGTCAACCACGTCAACGACATCGGCCTGGCCCAGGAGCAGGGCGCGGCGAACCCGGAGGCCGTCGCCCTGCTGGAGAGTGCCTTGGACTGCGCGCGGCGGCTGGGCGTCTGGGTGCTGCACGTCCCCGGCTTCCGGCGGAGTCTGCCGGTCACCGAGAGGTTGCGGGCCGGCACCGCCGAGGCGCTGCGCGTCCTGTGCGAGCGGACCGCGGCGGCGGGCCTGACCCTCGCCTACGAGTCACCCCTGGGGCCCGCCGACTCCCTCGCGCTGGCCCGGTCCGTCGACCACCCGGCGCTGCGTCTGGTCCTGGACACCGGCAACCTGCTGGACGCTGGTGAGGACCCGCTGCGCTTCGCCGGTCTCGTGGGCGCGGCGGGACTGCTCCTGCCGGACCTGCACGTCAAGGATGCCGCGATCGCCGGCGCGGTGAGTACAGGCGCGGGCAGCCACATGACCGGGACGCCGACGACCGTCCTCGCCGCACTGCCGGGCCTGCTGCGCCGCTCCGGCGCCCGCTCGGTACTCGTGGAGAACGACTACCAGCACTCACCGAACCGCCTGCGGACGGACATCGCGTTGTGCCGTGCCGCCGTCGGACTCAGCCACGCCAAGGACGAATGATGAAAGCCATCCTGCTCACCGGCCCCCGCGCGGTGACGATCACCGAGGTCGATCCGCCCGAACCCGGCCCGGGAGAGGTCCTGGTCCGGGTGGGCCTGCTCGGCCTGTGCGGCACGGACCTCGGGTTCTACGACGGCAGCAGCAACTACCTCCGTGACGGCCTCAAGAGCTACCCGTTCGTCCCGGGCCACGAGTGGATCGGCACGGTGACCGGGCTGGGCCCCGGGGCCGACCCGGTCCTGCTGGGGCAGCGCGTCGCCGGGCACAACTTCCGTGTCTGCGGCCGCTGCCCGCACTGCCGGGCGAACCGCGTCCGATACTGCCCCGACCGCAGTGAGATCGGCGTACTCGGCCCGCTTCCCGGTGCCGGAGCGGAGCTGATCACGGCCCCGGTGAGCACGCTGACCCGGATACCCGACGCCCTGTCCGACACCGCCGGCGCGCTGCTGGAGCCGACCGCCGCGGCGGTCCACGCGGTCGACCGGATCGCGGTGACCGCGCGGGACCGGGTCGCGGTCCTCGGCGCGGGAACCCTGGGGCTCGCCGCGGCCCAGGTGGCACGGGCCGTGGGTGCCGCCACCGTCGTCTACGACCCCCAGCCCGGGGCACGGGAGCTCGCGCACCACCTCGGCCTCACCGCCGCCGAGCCCGCGGCCGACGACGAGGAGACGTACGACGCGGTGATCGAGGCGTCCGGCAGCGTCGCGGCGGTCCGCTCCGCGGTCCGGCTGGTCGCCGACGGCGGGCGTGTGGCCCAACTCGGGACGCCGCACCGCGCCGTCGACGGATTCGACGCTGCGGGCCTGGTCATCCGGGACGTCACGCTGCACGGGGTGCTGTCCGGTCTCGGTCACTGGGACCGGCTGGTAGGTCTGGTGGGATCGGGCGCGGTGAACCTGGACGCGCTGGTCGACCGGGTCTTCCCTCTCGATGGCCTCGACGCGGCCTTCGCCCGTCTGACGGACGGCGAGCGGGCCCGGCCCAAGGTCTTGGTCCAGCTCGATCCGGCCCTGGGGGGCTCGGCGGATCCGCGGGCGGGGACCGATCCGGCCCTCCGGGACCCGGCGGACTCGCGGGTCCTGACCGGACCGGGTTCCCGGGGCGCGGCCGGTGCGCGGGCGGCCACGGGTGGCGCCGCGGCCGGGGAGAGCCGGTGAGCGCGGCGGCTGTGACGGCAGCGCCAACCCGGATCGACCCGCCGACCGCGGTACGCCTGGCCGTGCTCGCCGCCGCGACCTTCGTCTACGTCACCTTCGAGGTCTTCCCGGTCGGGCTGATCCACGACATCGCCGTGGACCTGGACGTCGGCGTCGGCCGGATCGGACTGCTCATCAGCGGCTACGCCGTCGTCGCCGGGCTCGTCACAATCCCGGCCGTAGCGCTCGCCAGGCGTGTTCCCCGGGGTACGGCGCTGGTGGTCTCGTTGGTGTTCCTGGTGGCCGCCGAGCTGCTCGCGGCGGCCGCCACGGGGTTCGCCATGATGGCGGCCAGCAGGGTCGCCGCGGCGCTGACCCACGGGGTGCTCTGGTCGCTGGTCGCCCCGGCCGCCGCCGGCCTGGTGCCCCGGGAACGGGTGGGGACCGCCACCGCCGTGGTGTTCGGCGGGTCCTCGCTCGCGGCAATCGTGGGCAGTCCCGGCACGACGTTCGTCGGTGAACTCCTCGGCTGGCGGACCACCTCCCTGCTGCTCGCGGTGGCCACGGCGGCGGTGACCGCGGCCCTGGTCTGGGCCCTCCGGCCGCGGCCCGTGCCGGGCGTGCCGCCCGGTGCGGGCCCCGCGGCCGGGCGGCCGGTGCCGGGTGTGCCGCCCGGGGCGGTGAACTGGCCCGCGGTGCTGACCCTGTGCGGCGTCGCGGTGGTGCTGGTCCTCGCCCACTTCCTCAGTTACACCTACTTCGCCCTCATCGTCACCGAGGTCACCGGGGCGCCGGGGGCGGTCATCGTGCTGCTGGCCGTCTTCGGCGGCGCGGGGGCGGTGGGGACGTACCTCGTCGGCCGTCACAACGACCGGGCTCCGCGGCGCGCCGCGGCGGTGACCATGGCCGCGTTCGCGGCCGGGGTGGGCCTGCTGGCCCTGGCCTTCGTCCCGGCTCCGGCGGTGGTGCGCTCCGCGGTGGCGGTCGTCGCCGTCGCGGTGTGGGGAGGGGCGTTCGCAGCGGCGGGGCCCGTCTTCCAGACGGGCGTGATGCGGCTGGCGGGGGTGGGCGCGGACCGCGCGTCCTCCGTCTATGTCACCGGCTTCCAGGTCGGCATCGCGGGCGGCTCCGGCCTCGGGGCCGCCCTCGTCGGGCAGCCGGTCGGCCGTCTCCCACTGATCTCCGCCGTGCTTGCCCTGGCAGTGCTGACGGTCGTGCTTTTCCGTCGCCCGGTGCCGGGCTCCTGAACTGTTCGGGTGTGCCTGTGAACGGCAAGGATGCTCTATAGGACGGCAGTCTGCTTGTATAGTGGACAGTGAGCTATTAAAGTAATCCTCAGTCCTTAGTAGATGCCTGTTGGCCGGTGAAATGGCCGCCGAGGATTCCCCGGCCGCCCGGCCGACTCCGTTCCCCGGCCCACTGGTTGCCGGACGCCGTATTCCGGTCGCCGGCCCCCCGGCTCGTCACTCACGGAAGGCACCGCATGCGGTCCCGTATGGCTGTCCTGATCCTGGCGATCTTCTGCGTCGGCACGGCTGAACTCGCGCCGAGCGGCATGCTGGGCGATTTGTCCCGGGACCTGTCGGTGACCATTCCCACCGCCGGGCTCCTGGTGACCGTCTACGCGCTCACCGTGGTGGTCGGCGGGCCGCTTGTCACCGCCGCCACCACCCGGGTCCGCCGCAAGCACCTGCTCGTCGGGCTGCTGCTGGTCTCCGTGGCGGGCAACGTCGTCTCCAGCCTCGCGCCGAACTTCGCCCTGCTGGTGGTGGGCCGCGTGCTGACCGCCGTCATCCACGGCACCTTCCTCGCCGTGTGTGTCGTCATCGCGGGGAGCATGGCCGACGAGGGCAAGGAGGGGTCGGCGATCGCCGGCACCCAGCTGGGCATCAATCTGGCGACCGTGCTCGGCGTGCCCCTGGGCACCCTGGTGGCCCACCAGCTGAACTGGCGGGCCACGTTCGGAAGCGTCGCCGTTCTCGCCCTGATTGCCACCGTTCTGATCCTGCTGGTCATTCCGGACGGTGGCGGCCCGGGCGGCCCGTCGGCGGCGCACGAGCTGCGCGCCCTGGGGACGTGGCAGGTGATGGGTACGGTCCTGGCCACCGTGCTCTGTTCGGGTGGCATGTTCACGCTAATTACCTATATGGTGCCGCTGCTCACCGAGGTCGGCAACTTCCCGACGGCATGGGTGCCGGTCGTGCTCGTCGCCTACGGCCTAGGCTCCCTCGTCGGAAACATGATCGGCGGCAGGTACGCCGACCGGTCCGTCGACACGGCGGTGCTCGTCCTGTCCGCGGCGCTGGCCGCCGTCTGCCTCCTGTACTGGGTCGCCGCTCCCTCGCCGGTGGGCGGCGCCGTCCTCCTGGTCCTCTTCTCCATCGCGACCTTTGCGCTCATCCCCGGCCTCCAGGCCAAGGTGCTCTCCGCAGCCGCGCAGGCGCCGACGCTGTCCCTGACCGCCAACATGTCCGCCTTCGGACTCGGCGCCGCTCTCGGCTCCTGGGCCGGGGGCCAGATCATCGACCAGGGCTTCGGCATGCGCGCGGTGACGATCGGCGCCGCGGCGTTCACCGCCCTGGGCGCCCTGCTCATCACCCAGACGGTGCGCGGCGTACGGCGCCGGGACCCGTCCGCCGCTGGAGGCACCGACGCTGATGCCGCCGACCGGCAGCACGCCGACCCCGGCACCACCGCCGCGCCCACCCCCTGAACCAGCCACTCTGCCCGGATCTTTCTCACGAGAAAGCCACCCTCATGCCGAGCAGCTCCGCGTCCTTCATCAGAGCCAAACTTCCCTCGCTGACCGGGCTGCGCTTCATTGCCGCCGCCCTGGTCTTCTTCTTCCACTCCTCGCTGATCTTCATATCGATGAACCCCTTCGCCGACCGGGGCGTCGCCGACGGCTACCGGTGGCTGTTCAGCAAGGCGGGCTGGATGGGGGTGTCGTTCTTCTTCGTCCTCAGCGGTTTCGTGCTGACCTGGTCGGCTCGCCCGGGTGACACGGTCACAGGGTTCTGGCGGCGCCGCCTGCTGAAGATCTTCCCCAACCACGTCGCCACCTGGGCCCTGGCCATGCTGCTTTTCGCCGGAGCGGCGACCCCGGTCAGGGTCTGGCTGCCGAACCTGCTGCTGGTGCACTCGTGGTTCCCCGATCCGGCCGTCCACCTGAGTCTCAACGCCCCTGCCTGGTCGCTGTGCAGCGAACTGCTCTTCTACCTGCTTTTCCCCTTCCTGCTGCGCCCGGTGCTGCGGATCAAGGAGGGTGCCCTGTGGCTGTGGGCGGCGGCCATGGTCGCCGGCATGCTGGCCGTGCAGCTCATCACCGACTTCCTGGCGCCCGCTAGCCCCCCGGCGCCCGGCACCGATGTGACGGTCTGGCAGTTCTGGTTCGGCTACAACTTCCCGCCAGTGCGGATGTTCGAGTTCGTGCTCGGCATGATCCTGGCCCGGCTGGTGCTCGCGGGGGCCTTCCCCCGGGTGGGCATCGTCCCGGCGGCCGTGCTGTGCCTGGCCGGTTACGCCGCCTCGATGGCCGTGCCTTTCCTGTACGGCCTCAACCTGACGACCATCGCCCCGATCGCGCTGCTGATCTGCGCGACGGCGCACGCCGACACGCACGGCACCCCGACGGTGCTGCGCGGCCGGGCGATGCGGTGGCTGGGTGAGGTCTCCTTCGGCTTCTACCTCGCCCAGCAGCTCGTGCTCTCGTTCGTACGCACCACGCTGATGGACAACCGGACCGTCTCGACCCCGGCGGGCATCGGCCTCGTGGCCGTCGAGTTCGCCGGCTCGCTCGCCCTCGGCTGGCTCCTCCTGGTCTGCGTCGAACGCCCCGTCATGCGCCGCTGGGCCCGGTCCCGCAGAGGGACGACGGAGCCGGCCGAGCCTTCCGCGACCCCGCAGCGGCTCACCGCCGCCTCCTGAAGGAAAGGGCACCATGGCCTCGTCGTCCCCCGTCGCCGCCGCCGGCGACGCGTCCGCAAGCCGCCGGAGCAAGCTCCCCTCGCTGACCGGGCTGCGTTTCATCGCCGCCGCGCTGGTCTTCTTCTTCCACGCCACCTTCAGCGACCCGCCCATGAACCCGTTCGCCGACGAGAGGTGGGAGGAGGGCTTCCGGTGGCTGTTCAGCAAGGCGGGCTGGACGGGGGTGTCGTTCTTCTTCGTCCTCAGCGGTTTCGTGCTGACTTGGTCGGCCCGTCCGGGTGACACGGCCACCGGGTTCTGGCGGCGCCGCCTGCTGAAGATCTTCCCCAACCACGTGGTCATGTGGGCGGCGGCCATGGTGCTGTTCGCCGGGTCGATGACACCGGTGTCCGCGTGGCTGCCGAACCTCTTCCTGATTCACTCGTGGTTCCCGCAGCACGAGACGTTCATCAGCGTGAATCCGCCGAGCTGGTCGCTGTGCAGCGAGCTTCTCTTCTATCTGCTGTTCCCGCTGCTCCTCGGCCCGGTGCTGCGGATCAAGGAACGCGCCCTGGGGCTGTGGGCGGCGGTCATGGTGGCCGGCATGCTGGCCGTGCAGCTGGTCACCGACTTCCTGATGCCGCAGCACCCGCCCACCCCGGAGGGCTTCGGGATCTCGCTGTGGGAGTTCTGGTTCGGCTACAACTTCCCGCCCGTGCGGATGTTCGAGTTCGTGCTCGGCATGATCCTGGCCCGGCTGGTGATGAGCGGAGCCGCTCCCCGCGTCGGTATCGTCCCGGCCGCGCTGCTGTGCCTGGTGGGCTATGCCGCGGCGATGGCCGTGCCCTTCCTGTACGGCCTGAACCTGATGACGGTCGTCCCGATCGCCCTGCTGATCTGCGCGGTGGCCCGCGCCGACGTGGAGGGCACCCCGACGGTGCTGCGTGGCCGCACGATGCAGTGGCTGGGCGAGGTCTCCTTCGGCTTCTACCTCGCCCAGTACGTGGTCATGTATTCCATCCGTACGAGGCTGATGGACGAGCGGCTCTTCAGTCCGCCCGTCGGCGTCCTCGTCCTCCTCGGCTTCTTCTGCGCGACCCTCCTGGTCGGCTGGGCGCTCCTGGTGTTCGTCGAACGCCCCGTGATGCGCCGCTGGGCCAGACCGGCCGCGCGGACCGCCCCCCGTGACGAGGAACCGCGCACCGCCCCGGCCCTGCGCTGACCAGCCGGCGGGCCCCGCTGCCCGCCCCCCGAGTCGCAGCTCACCAGCTCACCCGGTTTACCCAGCACACCCAGCACCCGCGAGTCAGGAGAAACCCGTGCCCACGATCGACGTCCACGGCACCCCCGTTCACTACACCACCCATGGCGACGGACCCGGCATCCTCTTCGTCCACGGCACGGCCGCGGACGGCGAGAGCAACTGGGGCCACTTGCGTGACCACTTCACCGAGCGCCACACCGTTATCACCCCCGACTACTCGGGCAGCGGCCAGACCCCCCTGCACGCCGACGACCTGAGCCTGGACGAGCTGGTCGAACAGGTGGTCGGCGCCGCGCGGGCGGCGACCGACGAGTCGTTCGACATCGTCGGCTTCTCGCTCGGCGCGGTCGTCGCCGCGGCCGCGGCGGCCAAGTACCCGGAGCTGGTCCGACGGCTGGTCGTCATCAACGGCTGGGCCCGCAACGACGACCCGCGCCAGCAGCTCGCGGTCGACCTGTGGCGGCGGCTGCCGGACATCGACCAAGAGGCGTTCGCCGCCTACAGCGCGCTGCTGATCTTCTCGCCGCCCTTCCTGGCCGGCTTCGGCAGCGACGGCGTCAAGTCCACCGTGGCCGGGATCAAGGCCGAGATCGGGACCCTGCGCCAGATCGAGCTGGACCACCGGGTCGACATCACCGATCTCCTGCCCCTCATCGGCGCCCGCACCCTTGTCATCGGCTCCAGCCGGGACCTGCTGATCCCGGTGGAGCACTCCCGCGAGATCCACCGGGCGGTCAAGGACAGCGAGTACGCCGAGCTGGAGAGCGGTCACATGGCTGTCTTCGAGAAGCCGGCCGAACTGGTCCGGCTCATCACCGAGTTCCTCGACCGGGACTGACCCCGGTCGGCAGTCCGCCGGTGCGGCCGGGCCGCTCCCGGCCGCACCGGCCTGCCCACTTCCGTATCCTCCGGAGAGACACCTTGTCCATATCTGCCCAGTCCGGATCCGCCCAGCCCGGTGCGATAACCACGGGGCACGCCCCCCAGCCGCCGCAGGTGGTGCACAGCCGCCTCCCCTCACTGACCGGGCTGCGTTTCATCGCCGCCCTCCTGGTCTTCTGCTACCACTCGTCGCTGGCCCTGCCCGCCCTCAACCCGTTCGCGTCGCCCGGCCTGGCCGACGGATACCGTCGGCTGTTCAGCAACGCAGGCTGGGCCGGGGTGAGCTTCTTCTTCATCCTCAGCGGCTTCGTGCTGACCTGGTCGGCCCGGGAGGGCGACCGGCCGCGGGACTTTTGGCGCCGCCGGTTCTTCAAGGTCTACCCGAACCACCTCGTCACTTGGGTCCTGGCCCTGTCGCTGCTCTCCGGGGCCGCCACCCAGTGGTGGCAGGCGGTGCCCAACCTCGTCCTGGTGCACGCCTGGATACCGGAGTTCACGGTCTTCCTCGGGGTGAACCCGCCCAGCTGGTCCCTCGCCTGCGAGCTGTTCTTCTATCTATGCTTCCCGCTGCTCTTGCGCTGGATCAAGCGGATCCCGGCGGCCCGGCTGTGGGGCTGGGCCGCCGGAGTCGCCGCCGCAGTGATCGCCGTACCGGCGCTGGCCTATTTGGTGCTGCCGTCGAACCCGCCGATGCCCGAGGGATCCCCGGCGTCCGTCTGGCAGTACTGGAGCGTGTACATGCTCCCGCCGGTGCGAGCCCTGGACTTCGTCCTCGGCATGCTGATGGCGCGGATCACCCTCAGCGGCCGCAAGTTCCCGGTCAGGGCGCTGCCCGCCGCGCTCGCTTGTGTGGCGGCGTACGCCCTGTCCCTCCACGTCCCCTGGCTCTACGCCCTCGACGCGGTCTTCGTCGTTCCGATGGCCCTGCTGATCCCCGCGGTCGCCCTCATGGACACCACGGGCCGGCGCTCCCCCCTGCGCGGCCGGGCGATGGTGTGGCTCGGTGAGGTGTCCTTCGCCTTCTACATGATCCATCTCATCCTGCTGAACGTCGTCCGCGACCTTCTCGGTCCCGACCGGTACTTTGGGACCCTGGCAGGGACCGGAGTGCTGCTGGCGCAGTCGCTGCTGACGCTCGGCGTGGCCTGGCTGCTGTATGTGGCGGTGGAGAAGCCGGTCATGCGCAGGCTGGGCCGACCCCGGAAGGTGGCCGTATGAAGGCGGTGACCCTGGAAAGGTACGGGCCGCCCGAGGTCCTCACCGTGGCCGAGCTGGACGAGCCGCGGCCCGCGGCGGGCGAGCTTCTGGTTCAGGTGGCGGCGGCGGGCGTGAACCCGGTCGACCTGGCGGTGCGCCGCGGTGAGATCCCCGCCCCGGTGCTGCCGACCGTCGTCGGCTGGGACGTCTCCGGCACCGTGGTCGACGTGGGCTCCGGCGTCACCCGCTTCCGGGCGGGCGACCGGGTGATCGCCGCGCGCTCACAGCTCGCCACCGGAGTCGGCGTGAGCGCCGAGTACATCGCCCTGGACGAGGACCTCGCGGCCCGCGCCCCCGAGAACACCCCGCTGCGGGACGCCGCAGCCCTGCCGCTGGCGGCCCTCACCGCCGAGCAGGCGCTGTCCCGGCTGGGGACGGGCTTCGGCGGGCGGCTGCTCATCAGCGGCGCCGCGGGAGCAGTCGGCGGTCATCTCGTACAGCTGGCCGCCCTGCGCGGTCTGCGGCCGGCGGGCCTGGCAAGGCCGTCCGACGCGCACACCGTGACGGTACTGGGCGCCCAGGAGGTCTTCTCGGACGCCGAGCCCCCGCCCGCCGGCTCCTTCGACGCGGTCATCGACGCGGCGGGCCGTCCGCGGACGATCGGCGCGGTGCGCGAGGGGGGACGCTTCATCTCCCTCACGCCGTTCGCGGTACCGGAGGCCGAGCGGTCCGTCGACGTGGAGATCTACGGCGTGCGGACCGACGGCCGCATGCTGGACGGACTGGCCCGCCAAGTGGAGGCGGGGAAGCTCGCGTTGCGCGTCGCCCACGTCCTCCCGTTCGAGGACGCGGCGCGGGCGCACGCCCTCCTCGAAGCGGGCGGCACCCGCGGGAAGGTCCTGCTGGTGCCCGTGAGCTGACGTCCCCCCGCAACCCCGTTGAGTAGCCCACGCGCACCGTCCGGGCTTCCCGTCCGGCAGTGGCCCCGATCGCGAAGAAGTGAAGGCGGAGAATCATGATTGGAGAGTTCGTGTTCGTCGTGGGCGAGAATCTGGGCGAACGGTTTGACTCCCGCGACCTGCTGGCCCTGTCCCAGCTCGACGGCTTCCTCGACGGAGTGGGGCCGCTGCCGGTGCTCGTCGCGAGACAGGGGATCGAGGAGCGCGGGCGTGCGGCCGGCCGCGCCGGCGCAGCGCCGGCGCGGCCTGTACGAGTCGAGGCTTATGGACGTGCCGCCGCTGGCGGCGCTGCACTGCTCCAAGGTGCACAAGCGCCGCCCGGAGAACGTCCTTATTGCTGGGCTGCACAGGGCCGGTGACGGCGTGTACCGGGCGACGTTGCGCATCTGCGACGAGTAGGAGATGGTGCTCGATCACCCCACCGGGTCCCATGTGACCGGCATGCTGATCACCGAGGCGGTGCGTCAGATGTCGCTCGCCGTGGGGGAGCGGGAGCTGAAAGCCGTCCGGCACTGCCCGCCGGTTCATTATCAACTCCCTCCAGACCACCTTCCACACGTTCCTGCTGTCGCATCATGTGGAGTGCGTGGCGATCCTTGAGCCTGCCGAGAAGGGTCGCTGACCTGCGGTTTTGTCCGTGCGCATTATGTGCGGTGTGGGCGTTACGGGCGATATTTTGACGCTGAAATGACGCTCGTGACGCTTATTTGACGCTCCTTCTGATGGGATGTCAGGCGCACGTTGGGCAGGTCAGGCGGCGTCAAGGCTGCGAGTAACGATGCAGTGCCGAAGGCTGGTGACGCTCAAAGCGGAGCCGCCGGTCCTGCAGATCAGAAAGAGATCAGTGAAGGCGGTGACCTGCCTCAATGAGTTGATGGCTGCCGGCCTGCGCGAATGACCTGCTAGCTGTTTCACGTTCGTGCCGGTTGCTGGGGCCGGAAGTCCCAGAAGTCCCAGAGGGCTCCCAGTGCTGACGGACGCCCTTTCGGCTCTATACACCAATGTGGGTTCGTCGGAGACGCCTCTGTTGTCGATGAAAGCGCTGGCCCCTGGCGTCGGGTGACTGGCGCTCGGTGGATGCCTTGCGGGATCGTAGGTTCCTGATGATCGACGATGACTCTGCGGTGCCCGCCAATCCTCGGGCGGCCTACAGTGAGCGGCCCGTCGCGCGGGCCCGGCGGGCGAAGGCGCAGGAGCTCATCGATCGGCTCGTTGCCGAGGGGCGTGTGCGGATCACTGATCCCGATGACGGCGAGGTCGCGGAGTGGCGGCGTGTCGTCAACTACGCGAAGCGGCACGGTCTCGAGCCTGTGGGCAAGCGCATCGAGAAGGTTCCGTACGGCGGGCCAGGTCTGGAGTTGTTTCTCGCGGAGGGCCCGCATCCCAATGCACGGAGTCAGCGGCCGCAGGCGGTCGAGGGTGTGGTGCCTGTCCCCGCGCGGCTCGGGCACCTGCATCCGGTGGTGATAGCGCTCAAAGACGACGAGAGCCGTCTGGTGATGCCGTCTGCGCTGCGCCGTAGGTCGCTTCTGCTGCTAAAGGGTTTGGCGGCTGAGGCGGTGCGGCGGGGGTACGAGCTGCGCAAGGCGGGGTCGTCTTTCTTCCCGCGCGAGGGCGGAGTGGACGTCGATGTCGACGGTAGTTGTCGTCCTCGGGGCGCTGACCTGCGCAGACGGCTCCGGAAGGCATCCTGAGCTGCGGCTTTGCATCTTTCCGGGGCTTTCACCGTGCCGCAGATTTGCGCGGTCGATTCTCCCCAGATTCTCCCCAGCGAAAGCTGCGCTGAGAGGGAGCAGCCACCGCTGGGGCCGTCGTCTTGCCGTGCGAACGTCGACTACGCAGCGTTCTGAGGCCCGGCGGGCACGTTGGGCTCCGCCTCCCCCGACGGCTTCGTAGGACCCAGGGCGGAGGTGACTGCGAACTTAAACGCAGTCACCATCCTGGGCCCCGTGCTGCCCATGATGTCTGGCAGTACCACCGGATCGCGTGAGCACCGGTCCCTTCGAGACGTCCGGCTCGCCGGCAATGACTTATGCCGCGCCCATTTGGCACATGTCTCGCAGCAGCACTGCCCGTGATCAAGGAAGCGCGTCTCCAGGATCGTCAGGTTGGTGGCCGTGAACGCGGTACACGAGCTCGTCCGGGTGGCGCATGACCCTGGCCAGTCGCCACGCCGCGTCGTACGGCCTGCGGCCGCGCTCCCGGGACCACAGGCGTAGGGCGAGCAGACTGGTGAGCGGGTCGAGCAGCCAGCGCAGTACGGAGGTCTTCACTGATCGTCCTCCGTTGCGAAGGAGACGGCCGTGGGGGAGGGCGCCACGAACTCCAGGTCGCCGGAGGGCGACGGCCAGGGGAACCCGTCGGCCCAACCCATCTGCTCGAAGAGCGTGCGGGCCGTGGCCATGAACCGCGCCTGCCGTCCCGGCACGTCCTCCAATCGCTCCCAGACGTAGAGGAGGGTGTGGGCGAGCCGCTCGGCTTGCGTGCGCTCGGTGACCGACGTCCCCACCAAAGGGAGGATCGTCTCCCTGAACGATGCCCAGTTGAGGGCCGACAGGTCGTCCAGATGTTGCTCGAGCCACCAGAGGCGGGCGCTGTCCCCGTCGGTGCACACGGTCCGAGCCAGCTCTTGCCGGCGTAACCGGTCCTGTGCGAGGCGGAGTTCAACCTCGCGCAGGGCGTCCTGGTGCCTTTGGGCCCGATCGGCGTCCTGCTGGGGGAGCAGCAGGGTGACTCGTGCCCTGAGCCAGAGGCCGGGGTGGCTGCCGGGGCTGTGCCATGGCGAGACCGCCAGGGTGAGCTTCTGTTGAGCGCATTCCAGTTCCTCGGGACGGTGCTCCTCGGTGATGCCGCGGCCGAGTTCGTCCAGGGCCAGGCGCGCCGCCGCTCGCGCGGCGGTCGCGTGGTGGGTCCCGGTCGCCCGGGGCGGGACCAGATGGGTGAGAGTGCCGCGCGCGAGGAAGCGGACGCCCGGCAGGCAGGTGGGCCAGTACGCCGTGAACCGGCCGACCCGCCGTCTCCACCAGGGACCGGGACGATCGGTCACGCCTCCGGTGCCTTCCGAACGAGGCTGTAGTGCTGCATGGCGTGGCCGAGGATGTCCCGCCAGAACGGCCGTACCACCGCCCCCTCGTCCACCAGCAGCCGGTCGAGCCGCAACCGCAGCCGTGGCGGGGCGAAAACCTCCGCGAGCAGGGCGATCACCGCGTCCCCCTGGTCGGCGTCGTGCTCGAATCGCTCCTGCCACCGGGCAAGCTGGTCGAGCACCGGGTCCACGGCCTCGTTGGTGGACAGCAGCGTTTGCCAGGCACGGACGAAGTGCTCCCTGCTGGACGCGTCGCCGGCCGAGGCGAGGACCAGGTCCGTACCCGTGTCGCTGAAGACGAGTGCGAGGAAGGCCCCCAACGCCTGGCGGTGCGCCTTTCCGGCGGCCTCGGTCCCGTGCTTCTTCAGCCACTGCACGACCGTCTTGGCCACGAGGTCGGGGGCCTGTCGGACGAGCTCCCGGAAAGCGCTGACCAGTTTCTCGGCGCCGAAATCCTGCTCACCCGCTGCCTTGCCCAGGCGGGTGAGGGCGAGCGCCGGCTGCTGCTGGCCCCAGGGCCCGCCACAGACGTCGACGACCAGGTCGACCTTCTCCTTGTTGCTGGACTCCGCCCAGTTGAGGAGGCGGTCGCGGACGTAGCGGCCGAGTTCGGCGTCCGTTGCGGCCTTCGTGAGCGCCTCGACGGCCAAGATGCGCCGAGGGCCGGTGAGCCCCGTCGCGAGGGCGTCGAGCACCTTCCTGTCGTGCCGACGTACCGCCAGGCGCAGGAGGGCTTCGCTTGCGAGTCGGGCGTCGTCCTCCGGGACGGACCGATTCGCGGCGACACCGACCGCCCACGTCGTCAGCAGGTCATGCTGGGTGGGGAACTCGTCCCACAGATGACGCAGGATGGCGGCGGGCAGCCCCTGGCACTTGCGGTCGTGGTGTGCACGTTCGCCGACGGGCTCGATCTCGGCTGCTTGGAGCCGACGGGACGAGGTCGCGTCAGTGAGCACGTCGGCCGGTCCGCGGGCCTGGCCCAGGGAGGCGAGCAGGTCGTCGGACGCGCGGACGATGGAACCGCGCCGCCCTCCGTCGAGCAGCGCTCCAGCCCACACCGTGACCCGAGTGGACAGCAACGACGGACTCCCGTCGACCGCACCGCGCTTGTTGAGGAGCTTCTCTACCGTGATGTGCCAGTCGCCGAATCGGTCCACGGCTTCCTTGAGCTGTTCCCTGCCCTTGGCCGCATCGATGAGTCCGGCCAGCCGGCACGCCTCACGGGCGGACGGGTCGGCTTCCCAGATGGGGGAAAGCTTCTCGTCCGTCAGCCAGGCCACCCGGTCCCCGTGACCGTGCGCGTCGAGCTCGGCCTCGACCAGACGCCGCGCACTGGGGGACTCCAGCCGTACAGTGACGTCGCCGGTGGCATCGGCCCACGCGCCCTGCCAGTCGCCCGGGGTGGCGAGCACGACCAGGAAGGACCCCTGTTTGCGCAGCGCCGCTCCATGACGGACCAGGTCTTGGCCGAAGCGGGCGGGCGGCTCGTCCGGGAGGTCGGAGAGGTCGAGCAGGTAGCCCGTCGCCGGGCGCATCGGCAGGCACTGGGTCCCGGGCTTGGCCCACTCCGGTTCCAGGTCGAACAGCTCCGGCTCTCGCGGTACCGCCGTACGGCGCAGGAGCCGTACCGCCGCGGTCCGCCGGCCGCTGCCGGTGGGCGCGCACAGCACCACGACGCCGTGCCCTTCGAGGATCTTGGCGGCGTCGGGCAGACGGTTCGGCTCCCGGGGTTCGACGAAGCGCCCGTCTTCGCTCGCACGGTAGGCGGGGTCGCGGCCGTCGATGGACAGGGTCTGGACGTAGTCACCGTTCAGGTGTACGGCGTAGTGGACCGCCTGGACACTGTGGTCGCCGTATTGGTGGAACTCCGACGCATTCGATGGCGGCGCGCCGGCCGGGTCCTCGTGCGCCCCGGGCCTCACCGGATCGATTCCGTGGTCCGTCGGGTCGGGTGCTTCGCTGCTGAGGTCGCTCATTGCCGCCCCCGCTTGTCGTAGAAGTTGTAACCCTGCTTGCCGTGCTCGCCGTACTGGTGGAACGTCACCGCGCCGGAACCCACTGGAGTCGTGGGAGCCGACGCCACGTGCGCCCCGGCTCCCGGCTCCTCCTCATCGCCCGCCGCAGCGGACGGCTCGAAGATGTCCGGATCCGCGAGCCCCCAGTCGAAACCCGGAAGGTGGAGATAGGCTGGCTGCTCGAACTTCTTCACCCTCACCAGATGCCGGTGGAAGTGCGCCGGCAGTACGTCTTCGTTGACGCAACCGCTGTCGAAGACGTCCTCGTACACCCGCTGGGAGACGATCACGGCGGTGTTGGTGATGTCGGGATGTCCGCGCTCGAGCACAGCCCGCAGCGTCTTGTCGTCCAGGAGCCGGTGGGTGTACACCATGGGCACGCCCAACCCGCTCTGAGGCAACGGCCCGACGTGGATACTGACCCGCAGCTGCAGCGGCTTGAGATGCGGGTTCTCAGCCCGCCGCAGGGCGAGCGCCTGGCGAAGTGCGTCGGGAAAGTGCCCCACCAGCGCGGGCAGGACCTCGGGGTCCATGCCGGCGACGTAGCCATCACCCGTGTGCTGGCCGAACACGCGCCGCTCCCAGTGCGCGCTGACGTTGCTGGCGCTCAACGCCTGGGCCAACAGAGGTGGGATATCGGCATTTACCCGCTGCATCCCCTTGCTGTCGAGTGATCCGAAGTCCCTGGCGTCCACGGCCAGCACGGCCCGGTAGGGCCACAAGGGCTCCCATGACGGCAGCATGCGCCGCTCCTCTCGTCGCTCTCCCCGCCCACGCGGCGGGAGAGCACCACCCTGTTCGAGGAGCCGGGAGCCGACCGTCCAGCGCTGGACGGTACGGGCGTGCGCCGCGTCACATCACAGGAGCTCCGCGCGGCGGCCGGTCGCCGTCACCCACCCCGTCGTCCTGGGCGGCGGCCCTCAGCAGGGCAGGATCTCTGACAATGAGCCGCCGACGGCCGAGCGTGACAATGCCGTCGGACTGGAGACGCGCGAGGGCGGTAAACGCTGATGACCGGCTCATGCCCGCCATCGTGGCCAAATCCTCCCTCGGTATGCCCAGCTCGACGACGACACCGCCCGTCCCGTCACGGTGCCCCACCTCGTCCGCGAGATGGACGACCACCCGTGCCAAGCGCGCCGGCGGCGGCAGATGAGCAAGGTCGGCGCGCAGACGCTCCTGACTGTTCAGCCGGTCCACGCTCAGCCTGTACACGACAGACTCCAGGCGATGCCGGGTCACGAATCCGCGGAAGGCGTGTGCAGCCATGACGACACCGGCGCAGGGGCGTACTGCGGTCACGGTCGCCGAACGCGGCCGGTCGAGCAGCACACCCATCTCACCGAGGACCTCGCCGGGACCGCGGAGCATCAACGTCAGACGGTCCCCAGCCTCATTGCCCTGCACCACCTTGACGAGACCGTCGACCAGCGCGATCACACCGTCGGGCGACTCGCCCTGGGCCAGGAGCACCGCCTGGCTCCGGTAGGCGCGCCGATGCCCGCGTTCAATCAAATCACGCCAGACCTCAGGAGAGACGAGGGAGAGGAAGTTCACCGTGATACCTCCTCGTCCTCACGCGAAGGCGGTGGCCACGGCGAAGCAGCCGCAGCCCGCGACTGCCAGGACGAGAGAGCACTGCACCCGGCGGTGTTTGGCCCAGGCGATCTCGCTCATCACCACCACCTGCCGTGTAAGCGAAGGCAGCGGGTCCGTGTTCCGCAGCGCCCTCTCCAGCTCGGCTGGTTCCATGAGCCGCAGGTGTCCGAAGTACAGGAAGTCGCCATCTGGTTCTGGCCCTCGCCGCTCCTTGCCGAGCCGGGGAGAAGCAGCCCACGCGGCGCAACAGGCACCCGCCATGATGAGTACGACACCGAGCCACAACAGCGTCTGCGCCGCGACGGACTCGAACCCGCCCGCCGTCCGCCGGGAACTCGCCAGCAGACTCAGTACGGCCAGCGTGGTGGATTGCAGGGTTAAGGCGAGCGCGGCTTTCGAGTCCGCCCTGGCCGTCGCATCCGCGACGGCTGACTGGATCTTCCACGCTGTTTCGGTCGGCTCAGTCGGCACGGTGACATCCCCCTGGCGCAGCCAGTGTCCACTCACTGGTGCTGCGCTGAAGGCTGCGCAGGCAGGGCCGTCCAAAAACGTACGGCGGACATCTTGGCCTGAACACGGTGGCGCAGCGAGCGATCCCCGTGGGTGCTGTCGTAAGCGAACGTCCGTGCTCCGCCCGCCCGTTTCGAGGCCGGACTCCTCGGCAAGTTCTTGGACCGCGGCCTCGGTGAAGGTCTCGCCCCGGCTCCCGGAACCACCGGGAAGTTTCCAGGTGTTGCGGTGGTGTCTCCCCAGGTGTGCACTGCGCACAGTTCCTGAGGGCGGGTGCTGCCCGTCTGCCTCAGTGCTCCGCTGGCTTCGGTGCGCTTGCGAGCGGTGCCGGGCCGCTGGCGGTCCAGCGGTGGCGGTGGTGACGAACGTACCGGGGGTCGATGAAGTGCCACCGGTGGAGTGTGATCTTCTCTCCGAGTTTGCCTGTCACCGTGTCGAGGATCATGAGACCGTCGGTCAGGACCAATGCTCCCGCGTCAAAGCGCGTGTGGCAGTTCGGGCAGAGGCACAGCAGGTTCTCGACGACGTCGGGCCCACCGTCCTCCCTCGCTCGGATATGGGCTGCTTCGCTGGATCGATGGCGAGGCGGGGGCAGGACCAGGACGGTGCCGCAAATCTGGCAGCGGTCTTGATACCACTCCTTCAGCTTGCGGACGGCACTGCTATCGGCCTGCGGCCGGTCCCCGTAAGTGCCTCTTCTCCCCGTCGGCCCCCAGTGTCCGGCCTCGAGTGCGTTCGGGAGAAGCAGCGGGGCGTCTTCCTCAGGTCCCGGTATGCCACCCAGTCCGTCGTCCATGGCTCGGATGAGCCGATCTACCGTGCTTCGGTCCATGGCGATGAGGCGTGCGGTGTCCAGTACGGCGCGGCGGACCAGTGTCCAGGCGGCTTGAATATGAACGCTGTGGATGGCGGTGCGTTCAGTCGCGGCGAGCGTGCCGGCGATACGCGAGACATGGTCGCCGACCCGGACGAAGAAGTCGGCGTGCGGCTCGGGCAGAACGGTGTCCCACTCGGCCTCCGCTGCGCGAACCATGTCCCACTGCAATGTTGCGCGCGTGGTGTAGGTGAGGACGGGACGGGTGTTGAAGGCCCAGGCGTACGCCGCGGCGAGCGCGTCCCGCCAGTCGCCCGACGCCGAGTCGACGCGGGGGGCGACTGGCGCTGCTCGCCGAACGAAGTGCAGGACGCGGGAGTACGTGGCGGCGTCCGTGGACAGAAAGCTTCGCCAATCCCGGATGAACACGTCCCACGCGGCTCCCACGTGCGGCGGGACGGGTCTCCTCGTTGCCCGATAGCGTCCGACGCCCCGCGTGGGCAGTGTGTGCTGCCCGTCCCATGCCATGCGTATCTGCCTCTCCATGGCCGTGCTGATCGCGGAGCCGCTGCGACCTGACGTGAATGGAGAACCAGTCAGGAGGAACACAGGCGTGCCTGCGCCGGCGTTGTCCGCTCGGCGGGTGGCGTGGGCGGCAGCGCCGAATTGTCGTTCATCCGTGACGTCGCGGCGAATTGCCAACGGACCCAGCCCGTCGAGGAGACGGCCCAAGAGATGATCGATCGGCTCGCCTGCACACCCGTCAGAACGCACGAAGGACGTCCAGACCGTCATCGGGGCCTCCAGCCATGAACTGATCGAGACTGCTGGGGTGATGGAAGCAGACCACCAGCTGATCGCCGCCGCGTAGAGGTCCGACGGATCGATTCCAGCAGCGCCGGCTTCTGCCTGCGCCATTTCCCCAAGGGGTCCTCGCAATATGACACCGTCGCTCATGTCCCACCCCCGTCTCGGCGTGCCCCGCGGCGTTGCCGTGCCTTGGGTGAGTCTGCCCGACCGCTCGCACAGCGGAAGCCACCTACCGCGGGCCTCCGACGATGCTCCGGAATGAGGTGGTTTGATCCGGTTTGCGCGATAGGGGTAGTGCTTAGAAGGCGCCTGCTCTATCCGCTGAGCTACGGGGGCTGACGTGGGCAAACGCAGCTTCCGGACGCTGTCCCCCAGGGTGCGGGGGACGCATGGGGGAATCGTCGATTCCCGGTGCCCAGGAGACGCGAGCGCTTACCGACCGGGCGCACGTAGGATCTCACACCATCTTCACGCCCCCGTAGCCTCTCGCGGAAACAATCCTGCACCCCGTCGGCGTTGATGATCTCCGAGCCGAAGAGAGGAAGGTGTCGGGCCTGAAGCTGTTCCGCACAGATACGACGAATGGCGGCATGACCGAGGTCGTGCCGCGTCTTGCTGAGGTCGAGGCCGATGTGCAGGGCTTCGTCGAGGCGTACATGGAGACGCTGCTGGGGGTCCGGTTCCTGGCGAGCGAGTACGGCACCGGGCCAGTGCACGGGGGCCGGATCGACTCGCTCGGGCTGGACGAGAACGGCTCGCCGGTCATCGTCGAGTACAAGCGCGGCGTCGACGCCGGCGTCATCAACCAGGCGCTCTACTATCTGGCGTGGCTGATGGACCACCGAGCGGAGTTCGAGTACCTGGTCCGCGACCGGCTCGGGGCGACGGCCGCGTCCCAGGTCCTGTGGAGCAGCCCGCGCCTGATCTGCATCGCCGGCGACTTCACTCGCTACGACGTGCATGCCGTGCGCGAGCACCGGAGGTCGATCGACCTGGTCCGCTACCGACTCTTCGGCAGCGACCTGCTCGGGCTTGAGACCGTGGCGTCGGTGAGCGGCGGCATCCAGGTAGCGCGCAGGGCGCGCCGTCAGGCGGTTGCCAGGGCGGCGGCCGGCGCCGAGGGCGCGTTGATGGCGGAGTTGGCGAGCGCGGTCGACGAGGTCCTGCTCGGGCTCGGGGACGGCGTGAACCGTGTCGAGCGCAAGCAGTACCGGGCGTACCAGCGGCTGCGGAACTTCGCCTGCCTGTGCCCGCCGCAGCGGAGCAAGCTGCTGGTCTACCTGAAGGTCAACCCGAAGGACGTCGACCTCGTTCCGGGCTTCACCCGGGACGTGTCCGGTCTCGGTCACCACGGGACGGGCGACCTGGAGGTCCAGCTCCGTACGCAGAGGGATGTGGAGCGGGCCCAGGATCTGTTCCGGGCGAGCTACGCGGCGGCGTGATCGGGGGCCGCTGCTTGCCTCCTTGCGGGCTGCGCTTCGTGTCGTGCGTGCGGTCGTGGGTGGTTGCCTTTCGACGTGCGGGCAGGTTGTGGCGGTGGACCATCAGTGGTGCGCGGGATCGCCGGTTTGGCCAACCGGCGATCCCGGGCTATGTTGCCCCGCTTGTCTGGACACCCATGCGCGCCCTCGCGGCCCGCACCGGCTGCGCCACGAGCGCCCAGTACCGGTCTCCGAAGCTGAGGCCCACGCCGGAGACGGTGCGGACGAGTGCCTTGCGGACCATCGGGTTCTTTTTGCGGCCGCCCACGGGGAGCAGCCGCTTGCGCTGACGCGGGGCCGGTGCGGATTGGGTCGCTGATCGCCGCGTCGCGGCAGGAGTGCGGCGACCCGGTGCGCACAGGCCGACCATGGAGTCTGGAGGGCCCTGTCCTGTCGGTCGCCGCCCACTGGCGGACCGACTTGGTCTAGCGACCATTGCGGGCGAGTGCCGCATGCGCCGATGTCCTGTACCGCGGAGGCAGGACTCGGGAACGGCCTGATCTAGTCCCCGAGCGGTGCGCCTGTCGAGAGCCTACCGGCGAAATCCCTTGCACCGCGGCCTTGCCCAGTCCGACACCGCGGTGGCCGACTGACGTGAACCGGCGCCACCGCCGAGGCAGCGCTGCTCGGGCTGACTCAAGATTCCGGGCCGAGCCGGATCTTTCACCGCTCCGCGCGGCGGGGCGCGCAGATCACTCGAAAGAGTGACGCCGTAAGCGCTGGGCATCAGGCGTTTTCACCCCGGGCTGGGAAGGATTTCTTACCCGCACAGAAAGCAAGCCTGTCCGACTGGGCCCCGAGAAGGGGTGTTTGGCTTCGATCCAAGGTGTGCCGCCGGTAACTGGCCGACAGGTGTACTGAGTTCCCGGGGTTGTTTTCGCGGCTTTCGGGCGTGCCTGGAGCGGTTGAAGTGCGATTAACGTGCAGCACGGCACGGAAAAGGGCCCCGAGGTGGTTACGAGTCAGCATCGAGGCCCTTCTCGACGTGCCTGGCCGAGCCCACGTAAGGAGAAGGGCATGACTCAGCACGTCCGCCGGATGGTCGCGCGCGTCCTACCGGCAGCCAGGGAGACTAGCATTCCGCTTTCAGCTGCTATCCAGGCGCGAGTTGAGAGCGTCAGTACCTTGACGCTCCGGTTTGGCACCGCCGTGTCGGTGGGAGCGATCGGCGGCGCCGCGATGTGCCCGCACTCTTTCCCCGCGCGGCTCCTGACCGCGGTGCTGGTCTGCGCTGCCTGTGATCGCAGCGGGTTCACGCGTATCAGGGTCCGCCGCTCCCACTGATCCTTCCGGTTCGGAACGCCGCGTGATGGCCGGCTGCCGCTCGACGAGGAGGCAGTCGGCCCCAACGAGTATGCCGCCGACCGTACTTGCGCTTCTGCCGCGCGGCGCGAGCCTTCAGGCTGCGCGTGCGAAGAGGCGATCAGCTGTGAGGTGATCCCCATGCTGCCGCACGCTCGTCAGCCAGGACCGCAGACCACGCAATTTTTCGGTGAGCAGCCCCTTCTGCCACCATTCCCGCATCACCGTGGCGTCGGTCTGGGGGCGGCTGCCGCCTACACCGCCTTCTGCCACGACCATCGGCCGGTCTACGAGCAGTACGCCGGCGCCGTCACCGGCAGTACGCCATACGGGCCGATCCTCGCTCACGAAGCCCTGCGGGAACTCGCCGCCCAGTGGCCGGCCGCACAGCGTGGCGCCGGTCCGTGCGTGCTCGGGTGGTCCCTGCTCCGCGCCACGACAGCTGCGAGCCGGACATCCACCGTGCGAACACTTCAGCGAAACCTCAGTGCGCGGGAGGCCGACGCCCTCGTACTGTATTACCGGCTCGGACTGACGGCGCAGCAGGGCGGCTGCGCGATGGGGGTCTCGCCCAGCACCTTCGAACTGCTCAGACGTGTTGCACTGCGCCGGGCCGCGGACCTCGACTGGGGTGGGCATATGCCAGTGTCGGATGCACTCTGACCTGCGAGAAGTGCGCCGGGGCGCTTTCGAGTCAGGTTGTTGTCGGGATAGCTCCCATCGGGTTTCGCCCGTTGGTGGTGACGGGTAGCAGTCGGCTGGTACGACCTCCTAACATGGCGTCTCTACCACCGGAGTCCGCCTCGTCAGGGATTGACGTGTGCGGCCCAGAGTGCGGGGAGCGGCTCATTCCTGACCTCAGCAAACCCAGTGTTGCTCGAATGTACGATCATCTTCTTGGCGGGACCGACAACTATCAGGTCGACCGGGATGCGTGCGAGGAATTACTCCAGCTCGCGCCCAGTACTCGGGACCTTGCTCTTGTGAACCGGGGTTTCCTGGTGCGCGCGGTGCGATATCTCGCTCGCGAATGTGGAGTACGGCGATTCCTCGACCATGGGTCCGGCCTGCCCACCCGACCGAACGTTCACCAGGTGGCCCAGGACGTCGACCCGTTGAGCGAGGTCGTCTACATCGACAACGACCCCGTCGTTCATGCTCACGGACGCATGATCCTTGCCGAGGACCCGACAACAACGGCCGTCCTCCAGGCGGACATGCGTGACACCGACAAAATTTTCAATAGTCCTGAAGTCCGGCATCTGTTGAGGGACAATCAGCCTGTTGCCGCTCTCTTCGTCTCAGTCCTGCACTGCATTCCCAACCGTGATGACCCGTGGGATCTCGTACGGCGAGTGGCCGGCCGTCTCCCAGCTGGCAGCTACGTGGTCATCTCCCAGCTAGCCAGCGATGATGCCGGGCTGCGCGCGCAGATCACGCAGTTCATGGCGGAGATTACCGGAGGCGAGTGGGGGGAGGTCCGGTCGATCGGTGACGTCAACCGGTTCTTCGAGGGCCTCGAACTCGTGGGCGCCGCAAAGCCGGTGGAGGTCTCGCGCTGGCAGCCCGACAGCGACCTCGCGCCGCGTCAGCGCACCGACGAGTGGATCGAGTACGGCGGCGTTGGGAAGATCCGGTAGGCGTGGCGGACCAGGGTGTGTTGGTCAGTCGCTGAGGCGCTTGATGTGGCGCACCAGCAGATCCACGGTCTCCTGTTTCGGCAGGGCCCTGGTCCACAGGTCGTCCAAGGAAGCCTGGTACATCTCGACGTCGGGGATTTCGAGGAGCAGGTCGCCGGAGCGGTTCCTGGTCTCCAGATAGACCGCGCGGCCAACGCTGTCGTCGTGCGGCTTGAGCAGCATCATCGAGGGATGCAGAGCTGTGCCCTGGTGCATGGCGGTGCCCGGCAGGATACGGATGTGGATGTTTGGCCGGTTCACCGTGAGGCTCAGCAGGTGCATCAGCTGCTCTCGGTGGACGACGCGACCGCCCACTTCCAGGATGAGTGCCGGCTCCCCGAGGATGGCCTCGAAGACGGGCGCATCGTCGTCCTCGTCGAGGAGCGTCTGCCGCTGCAGCCTGATCCCCAGGCGCTGATTGAGCAGTGCTTGGAGGGTCCGCCGGCCCTCTTCGGTGGTCTGCGCGAGGACGAGGTCCATCATGACGGCCTTGGCATGCCTGCGCGTCTGAAGCATCCCGGGGATGCCGTTCTCCTGATAGGTGCGGATCACCTTGGAGGTGGCCTCCAGGGCGTACAGGCCAGCCACGGGCTCGGAGACCACGTCGGACTGCACTGCCCATGCCGGGGAACTCTTCATCCGCTGCAGGGACTGCGCCGCCTCCTCGCGGACGTAACGCGGGGCTTTGCACGCCTGCAGGAAGGCGTCCACCTTCGCCGGGTCCTGCGCTGTGCCCCCGGTCTCGTAGCGGCTCAGGGTGGAGATCGACCCCATGGTGGGCACCTCGGCGACCGCCTGGGACAGAGTCCAATTCCGTTGCTTGCGGTACTGCCGGAGGATCGCGCCGACGGACCGCGCCAGTGGATGCGGTGCGGTCCGCGACGACTTCTTCTTACCTGAACCGGGCAGCGAGATGAGACGACCAGCCACGAGGCGAACTCCTTGTGCTTGAGCGGCACCTGTGCCGCGGCGCACACAGCATTATTCGCCCATTCAGCTCAAAGCAAGTTCAGGCCAAAGGTCTTTCAGGCAGTTACTGCCCGGAATTCGCCCTTGAGCATGCCATCTTCGAACGCGGCCCACTCGCCCCGTGTGAGGATCAGCGCCGGACCCTCGGGGTCGCGGGAGTTGCGCACTGCGACGTTTTCACCGGCCTTGGCGACTTCAACACACTCGTTCAAGCCGTCGCTGCGAGATGCCTTGATCCATCGCACCCCCTCCAGTTTCGCGGCGCTCATGCCGTTGAAAAGTTTCTCCATGGCCTACCCGCTTTCGTGCCCTGACCAGCGTGGATGCCTGAATGGCTGGGTCAGTCCGGACTCTGCTGTCGTTGTTTTCACTGGCTGCGTGAAATTTGCATGCTCCGGTGAGAACGTGCAGGAGTCTAGCTCTTTTGGATCTCGTCACGCTGTCCCTCGAAGGGGTGTTCTCGCCCCCCATGGAGAGATAAATAGGAAAAGCACATAGGTGCGAGGGTGGTCGTATGCGGGCGGGAGAGAATGGCCGAATAAGGCGCCCGGGTGCACGCGTCGCAGCTCACCCGCATCCTCGGGGCCGAGAGGTTTCACCTATATAGATGGCGAGATCAGCCAGGTTTCGCACGAAGACGTACATCGCCCGAGCTTTCCGCTGGCTGCTCCCACCGCAGGCCCCACCACGGCGTCATCCGATACACGGTGAGACGTTCGGGAACGCGCTTGGTCACAGGCGGTGTGATGCCGGGGACCTGGGCAGGAGAGACGGTGGCAGTTTCGGCGAGGTGGTCTTCCTCGGCTGGGGCTGGCGGGTGGCGGTTGCGTGGGCGAGGTTCTCGGAGAGGTCGGCCAGCAGTGCGCTCGGTGTGCACGGGGACGCGGTGATGGTCCAGGTGGCTCGGTTCCGGTCGGGGCCGGCCCAGACGGTCCAGGTGGCGAGGTTCTGATTCGGGTGCTGTGTGGTGAAGGCGTCGAACTGGACGCCCGCGTCCCCGTCGGGGGAGGTCCAGCGGATCCATCGCCCGTCCATGGTGTGCTTCCATCCGGCCTCGGAGAGGGGCTGGGTGGCTGCGGCGACCATCTTCTTGTCCGCCGGGGCACCGACGGCCGTGTTCCAGCCGTCGCCGTCGGCGAGGTGGGTGAGCAGATCCTGCAGCACCGGCGCGGGGGTGGCCCCCGTCGCGGTGAGGACCCACATGCGGTCGGAGACGGGTGTCTCGTAGGCGGCCACAGTCCATGCGATCTCGTGAGCAGGGGCTTCGTGGACGCGCTCGATACGCAAGGTCTGCGATTCATGGATGGCGTGGGTCGTGTCATCCGACCAGGTCCGCCACTTCTCGAACTCGTCGTGCGCGTTGAGGAAGGTGTCGAGGAGTGCGTCGTGGTCGCCGGCATCGGCCAGGTAGACGGGGACGGTTTCCGGCTGCGGGCGGGAGGGTTTGGACCTGGCTGTGGTGACGTCGAAGACTGAGCGCGCTGCGATGGCGTCGCGTTCGGTCTCGGTCAGGGGAGCTGGGCCGGGGCGCATCTCGGCCGAGTGGACCTTCTCGAAGGCGAGCAGGGCTTGCGCGGGTGAGTCGAAGGTGTCGGCGACCTGGCGAAGGTGGTCCTCGCCGTGCAGGTAGACGGACTTGCCGCCTTGATGGAGGTATGTGCCGACCGCGACGGTGGTGTGGCCGTCGTGGGCGTGGGCGTGGATGAGGAGCTGGCCGTGGTGGATGTCGTCGTGGATCTTCTGCGCCTGATTGGAGACCTCGCGGATTTCGCTGCGGGTGCACCATGGCATCGGATAGTTCGCCCAGGTCCATTCCTCGTCTATGGCTTCTTGGAGCCGCGGGGTGATCTCGACGGTGATGCCTTCAGCGATCAGGTGCTTGGCTGCGTCGTCGGCCCAGTAGGGCTCCTCGTGATCAATGCGGGCCAGGACCAGGACGCCTGTGGCGGCGACGCTCCAGTCGGCAGCCTCCAGAGCCATGAGGGCGGCGCGGGCCTGCTTGCCGGTCAGGACGGCGGTCACGGCGCTCGGGTGAGTGGGGTGTGTGTCGAGGCGGACGTGGGCGTCGATGGTGGGAGTCACGTGGGGTCTCGTCTGTTCTGCCGGTGGCCGGGCCTTCGGGTCCGGCCACCGGCGTACGCGGGGGTTATCGGGTTGCTCGTGTGGACCGGGCGGCGTGCGCGGCCGTGGTGGTCGGCGGGCCGGCGCGGGTGGTGGACGGTCGCCGCCGCTGTGGCGGAGTGGCTCCGGTGGCGTGCTGCCAGCGGGTGCGGACGGCGGCGATGTCGGCGAGGGCGCGGCGAGCGCCGACGACGAGCTGGAACGGAGTGTTCGCCGGGTCGCCGGCATACGCCTCGATGCGACGGCCGGTGTGTTCGGCTGTGGCCAGGAGGGAGCGCTGCAGGGCCCGCTCGCCCCAGTGCTCGACGGAACCGGCCGGCTCGGCCAGCATGCGCAGGACCTCGCCCGGTTCACTGCCGTCGTCCAACAGGCCGCGCTGCTGGGCTTCCCACAGGACCGTGACGGGGTCGACGGGCTCGCGGCGGCGGGCCAGGGCGGTCAGGCACTGCCACAGGCCGGCGTGCAGCGGCAGGGTGAGGTCGTCGGGGAGCAGCCACCGGACGGAGTCGATGTCGGAGGGGTAGGCCGTGGCGGTGGCGAGCAGGATCTGCTCCTCCTCGACGGCCTCTGCGAGGTTGGGCGCGGCGGGCGGCGGCGGTGCCGTGGTGCGGGGCAGCACGCCTGCGCGGGGCGGGAAGCGGTTGGCGATGTCGTCCACGACCGCGGCGAGCGCGTCGGCCTCGGCGAGCACCGTTTGGACAGGGTGCGGGAGGCAGACGTCGTGGACGGTGTGGACGAGGCGTTCGGCGGCCGTCTGCAGGCGGCGGCGGGCGTGCTCGGCCTCGACCATCCGGGCATAGGCGGGGGCGTGGCTGGGCCAGGGACAGACCTGGACGAGGGCGTGCAGGTAGGAGGCGGTCAGCCCGCGCGCCTGCTCCCGGGCCGTGTCGAGCACGCGGTCGAGCCACGTGGTGTTCTTCGCGTGCTCGGCGGGGTCGGGCCGCGGCAGGGTACTGATCGCGGCGTACAAGGCGGCGTGCGCGGCGGTGGAGAACGAGTCGGCGGCGATGCCGCGCACGTCGTCCAGACGGTGCGGGCTGAGGAGGAAGGCCCCGAGGAGGGCCTGCTCGACGTGGAACACCGGCTGGGGCGGTGTGATGGCGTCGAGGTCGTCTTCGTCGGGTTCGGGGGCGTGGGGCATCAGGCAGCGAGGTTGAAGTCGTCGGGGTCGAGGGTGACACCGAGGTGCGGGGCGAGGAGGTGGCCGGCGAGCAACGGGGGAACGGCGTTGCCGATCTGAGAGAACTGCTGGCCCTTGTTGCCGGCCCAGGGATAGTCGGCGGGGAAGCTCTGGAGGATGCCCGCCTCGCGGGCGGTGATCCGGATCGGCTCCGGAGCCGCCACCGGCTGGCCCTGAGAGGTGTCCTCGTCGCCGAGGGAGGGCTCGGCGACCCAGGTGCATTCGTTCGCGCGGTGTCCGAAGAACAGCGTCCCGGCCGGTTCTTGGATCGACCTGATGGTGGCATTGGTCTGGTTGTTGCTGCGCAACGACCACGCCCACGAGCCGGCTTCGATGGTCGCCGCGTGGTCGGCGGCGCGTTCCTCAGGGCTGTCCTCCCGTACGGCCGGGTGAGGAGGCTGGTGGTGGGAAGACAGGATGAGGCCACTGGGGCGAGGGGCCCAGGTGCCGCGGTCGCGGGCGTCGGTGAGGGTCTTGCGGGAGCCAGAGGGGAAGGGCTCGGGGCCGCCTCCGGGCCCGCCGCCCGCGCACACGGTGGGCACCGGCCCGTCGGTCCGGCCCCACCCCAGGGCTTCGGCCATCGATACCCATCGAGCGCGACCGGGCCCGAACAGCGTGTCGTTTTCGGTAACTTGGGCGTGCGTGGGCGGCGGTGGTTCGGCAGTTCGGGCGCGGGAGGCGAGGAGGATCGCGCGCTTGCGTGTCTGAGGGACCCCGAAATCGGCCGAGTTGAGAATCCCCGTCCATACCGAGAATCCCCACCCTCGGAGGATGGCCGCGTACTGCTTCCACAGGGGCAGGACGTCGGGGACCTCCTCCATGGCGATCCACTCAGGCTCCCCGGCGGTGTGCAGGGCGTGGAGGTAGCGCATGGGCTCGGCGGCGAGGAGGGAGCGCGGGTCGGCGCACGCGGTCAGAAGCTGCTCGCGGGTGTCGCGGCCGGCGGCGAGGTCGGCGACGGCCTGGTGAACGAGGGGCTGGTCGACCAGGCCGAGGCGCTTGCCGGCCCTCGACCACGCCTGACAGGGCGGGGACGCGATCAGCCCGAGGACCCGCCCGGAGAAGATCCACGCCGGATAGCGGGCGACATCCGTCTGGATTGTCAACTGCCCCGCACGGGCACGGGTGTTGCAGGCCCAGGTGTCCCACTCCAGCCCGACATCCCGCACACCGAGCACCGTGAGAGCGTGGCTCCAGCCCCCGGGACCGGCAAATAGATCAAGGACGATCCGTCTCACGAGGCGAGCCCGAAGTCGTCCTGCACCGCCTCGGCGTCCCCGCGGCAGGCCCACGGGGAGCAGCCGTCGACCACCCCCTCCTCCAGCTGCTCCAGCACCGCGGTGTGCTCGTCGGGGCCCTGCTGGAGGGCGGCCCACTCGGCGGCGGTGACGTGGTCGATCGGAGCCTGGTCGAGCGGCACTCGGGAGCGGTGCAGGAACGCCTGGCCGAGCAGCGGGTTGCCTCCGGCGTTCGCGCGGGCGTTGCCCGAGCGGATGGCGGCGTCGAAGGCGACGACGTCCTCCCACTCGGAGGGAGAGGCGTCGCGGATGTGCCGCCACTGGGCGTTCCCGTGGAACGGGCAGCCGAGGCAGCTGGACTTGGGGGTGTCGGCGAAGCCGATCGAGGTCAGGTAGGCGAGGCAGTCGGTGCGCGACCAGCCCATGTCGATGAGGGGGTGCCGGTTGCGCATGTAGCGGACGTCGGCGTCCTTGGCGCGGTGGAACTCGTCGGTGGAGATGCCCACCCACTGCTCGACGAAGACGTCCTTCGGGATGCGCTGGGGGTAGGCGTATCCGAGAAGCTCACGAATTTGTCGTTTGATCGGCTTTATCTTGTATTCCCCGGTGCACTGGCGCCGGGTCATGCCCTGCTTCCCGTCCTGGTTGAGGATGTACAGGGGCATGGAGACGAAGCGGTGCGCCGGGTTGAGTGCGTCGACGCGGATGTTGCCGGAGGAGACGCGCATCTCCTTTTCCAGCCGGTCGAGATGCCGGTAGACGGCGCGGGACTCCCAGCCGGTGTCGGCGAAGATGGCGTAATCGACCTTGGGAAGCACGCCGTTGGCGGAGAGGGCGAGCATGGCGCTGGACTGGATGCCGGCACCTCTGTCACCTATTCGGCACTGTTGCATCGACGCTGTCCACTGTCCCGGGCGGGGTGCCGGGACGTCAGAGTTGAGGTGGCGGTCCGGCCTTGGGGCTGTCAGCTTGCTGGCAGGATGGAGCTTGGTTGCGTATGACGTGGACGAGGGGCTGGGATGGCAGCGGAGAGCATCACTGAGACCGTCCTGGCGATCATGGGCGACAAGCCGCGTGAGCAGACTGCATTCTCGGAACTCATCGCGGCCCTGCGTGATGAGGGACATCAGGCTGAGCTGATGGGCAGTCCCGAGCGTCAGAGCGACCACTATCCGTTCGTTCCACCGATCCCGGTGGATGCTGAGATAGCCATTGGCGGCCTCGCTGGCTTTGTCGATCACACGGTTCTCCCGGCACCACAGGAGAACAAGCAGCGGGTGGCGACGCAGGACGCGGTGGCGCATGGCCTCATTGAGCGGTTGACGGGTATCGCGACGAGAGCGCCCGGCGGTGGTCTCATCGTGTCTGTCGGCGCTGGCCCATGGATGGGCGCTAAGCCGAAAGAGCGCGACCGGCTGTATGCCCGAGTGGTGGCCATGGCCACCAAAGCAGTTGAGCGCGGGAAGCCGTTCGTCGACATGCGACAGCTGCCGCGTGGGCCGTTCCCCGTTCCCACGATCGGCTTTTGGGACTGTCCCGACGAGCTCCGCGTGATCGTTTCTTTTGACGACATCACCGTTGGTTGGTCCGGACGGTGGGCGCCAGATGGACGGTGGCGTGTGACGCTCCGTGAGATGCGGGGGAGTGTGGGACGCGCGATCGAGGGGAAGCTCACGAAGCAGCTCGCAGGCGTGCGTGCAGTGGCGCCAAGCAAGCCGATTGGGTTGCTCATCGATAGCAGACCGATGCTCAGTCCTGGGAAAGGAAAGCCGGAGCCTGTGATGGACTTTCCACCAGACGTCGTCGGCGCGCTGGTGAGTGAGATCGCGACGGACTGGCCAGGGGTGCTGACTAGGGCGTGGCTCCTTTCGCCAACCCATGGTGTGGTCGCTGTTTATGGAGATGGGGTCGGCTGCGGCTGGTGAGCTGCTAAGACAGTCTTCGAACGTTTGAGGGCAGCGACCGCGGGGCACGGAGCCCGTCGAGTTCGGTGGTGAGAGCGTGGATGACTTGGGCATAGATCTCGTTTCGTTCGGCAAGTTCGGTGTTGTGCTGGCGTAGGCGCGTGTTCGCGGTTTCGAGGTCGTGGGCTTTCGCCTTGAGGCTTTGGAACGCGGCCGGGATCCCGTTGACGCTCTCTCGGGCGGCTTCGAATTCCTGGCGGAGGTCGGGGTGCTTGTGGGTGAGCACCCATCTCTTGACTCCGGCCTCGGCGGCGAGTTGGACGACGGTGAGGGCCCCAGTGGAACGGATGGGGGCTCCGGCGAGGAGTCGTTGCATTGCCGCTTGGATGGCGTCGCGTTCGGCTTGACGGTCGGTGCTCACGGTCGCTTCTCCTGGTGGTCGGCGATGATCTGCTGGAGCCGGGCGAGTTCGTGCTGCTCACGGGTGTGGCGCATCGGTGGAGCCAGAGGGTCGTCGACCGCGGTCTGCAGATCGGTGGCGCGGATGCGCAGGACTTCAATGTCCCGGTCAGTGCGGGCGATGTTCACGCATGAGGGCTTGCAGCCGTCGATGTCAGGGGTGCGGCGTGTGCTGCGTTCGTCGGCGCTGAGGCGGCAGGCGGCGCGGGCGGCGTCGAGGACGCAGGTCATGCCCTTGCCGGGGAAGACCTGCAGGTCGGGGTTGGTGAGCAGGGTGTGGGCTTCGCGGCTAGTGCGCAGGACGCGTCCAGCGAATCGTGCGGATGCGGTGACGCGGTGACGGTAGGTGTCGGCGGCGGGTCCGCTGACGTGTTCGCCGGCCTGGAGCCGGTCGTGGGCGTCGGCGAGGTCGTCGAGGCGGGCGAGCCATTCCTCGAATGCGAGGTCATCAGGGAAGCCGGAGGCGTAGTTGCCGGAGTAGCCGAGCGTCATCTTGACGCGGACGTGGCCGTACTGGATCGCGGCGGCGACCAGGCCGCGGGGGCGGCGGACGATAAACCAGGCGAGCGTGCGGCGCAGTCGGCCGAGCGCGATCTTCGGGTTGGCGGGGTCGGCGGGGATCGCGTCGGCGCGCTGTCGGGCGTCGCAGTACTGGTTGATCCAGTCGATGAAGCGGCCGATGTCCTTATTGCAGATGGAGTCGCCGCGGGCGCGTCCGACGCGTTCGCGCAGGGAGCCGGCGCGTGACCTGCCGTTGACCAGCAGGGTGTTGGGGAACAGCAGCCGTGCGTCGTGGAGGCGCCCCAACACGGCGACGGCCGTGGCGACCGGGGTGGTGACCACCCAGGGATCGGCTCGCGGTTCTCCTTCGGCGCGTGGGCTGCCGTCGGGGTGGCGAACGCCCTTGAAGTGCTTGCCGCGCAGCAGGATCAGGCCGGTGGCCGGGTCGTGCTCGATGCAGTCGCGTTCGAGATTGAGGGTCTCGCCGGGGCGCTGGCCGGAGAGGTAGCCGATGGTCACCAGACAGGCCGTGCTCAGGTGCCGTGCGAGTACGGGGGCCTCGTCATAGGTGATGTGGGTGTCCAGCCAGGGGCGGTCGTCGAGGAGGGCGTGAACGGGCGTGGTGAGGTAGGTGTCGTCCGCGACAGGAAGCCCGGACGCGGTGATCTCGGCGGCGGCCCGTCTTGTGATCTGGACGCCGAGCTGACGGCTGAGGAAGTAGGTGTTGGCGGTGACGCTGCCGCTGGCGTCGCGGCGTCCGGGCAGGGGCCGGCCGCGGGTGCGGTAGTCGTCCAGGAGGCCGGAGAGCAGGGCGGGGACGGTGTTGGGCGGGCGCCGCGTGAGAGTGCTGTCGGAGTGCGGGGTGGCCCCGGTGGGGGCCGAGATCGTCTTGTACTCGTCGAAGGCGGCGATGATGTCGTCGGCGAAGTCCTCGATGAAGCGCAGGGACCACTTCATCAGGGCGGTCACGGTGGCGGGGTGGATGCGGGGCGTGCGGTTCTCGTCGCTGGTGCGGCGCTGGCCGAGGATGTCCTGGACGCGTTCGCCGTTCCAGGGTGGTGCCTGGGGAAGGCGGTCTTCCTCGCCGGGCAGCAGTGCGCGCAGGGTCCAGGTGCGTACCACCGCGGCCAGGAGGTCCTCGCGCAGGTCGTGGGAGAACGGTGCGGCCCTGACGCTGGCCGCGTACTTGTCCAGGTCCGTGGCGGTGACCTGGCCAAGGCGGCTGATGCCCTGGCCGATCAGCCACTGGGTGAATTGCTTGAGGTGTCGGCAGTAGCCCACCACGGTGCGGATCGCCGGGCGCTGGACGCCGGGGAGGAAGCCGGTGCCGTCGCTGTCCTTGTGGTTGATCATCAGCCAGACCAGGAGTTTGACCACGGGCCGGAACGTGTCCGGGGCGTCGCGGAAGTCCAGGCAGACGCGGGAAGCGTGTTCCTGGAACAGCGCCGGAGTCAGGTTCCAGCGGTCGTCCCTGAACGCCGCGATTTCCGCGGGAGTGCTGCCGGGCCGCAGAGGGCGCGTGGACAGGACTGGTGTGTCGGGGCCGGGCAGCAGGCGACGGACCACCGGCTCGGCGGTGGCTGTGATGGCGGAACTCATGTCAGGTCCAGTCCTCGGTTCAGGAAGCGGTCGACGAGTGCGTGGTCGGCGTCGGTAGCCGCGGCGCGTGCGTCCTCGACGGTGGCGGGTGAGTGGTGGCCGAGAAGATCGGCCAGCCGGGCTGCGGGCTCGGCCAGGCGTTCGGCCCACTTCAGCGGCGTCATCTCCTGCTGACGATCCTTCAGCGCGTCCATCACGAGGACCTGGACGGGCAGATGGGCCGGCATCGCCCGGGCGCAAGGGCAGGACAGGCAGAGAAGGAAGGAGGCTCCGCAGGGCTCGCCCGGCGGGCTGAAGGGGCCGCTCGTGGGGTTGGTGCAGCCCGCCAGTACGGTGTCGAGTCGGCCGCCGACGAGCTGCTGGAGGGTATGGGTGTCCAAGCCGTGCCGGGCGGCCACGGCCTGCGGATCGGTGCGGGCCCGTTCGACATCGGCTGCGGTCAGCACCGGGATCGGCGGTGTGCTGCGGGCGCGGGCGACCTGCTCATCGAGGACGCCCGCGACGACCTTCTGGTACTCGGCCAGATTCCTGCGGTTGCGGGCCAGGTACTCGTTGGCGAGGGTCGTCTCGGTATGGGCGACGGGACGCTGATTGAGTTCCAGCCAGGTCAGCCGCAGGCGGCGGCTGTCGATGTGCAGCGGCACCGGCCGTCCATCGGCGTCGGGCTCGTCGCAGACCAGATCGGTGCCCTTGCCCCACAACTGCAGGATCTGTTTGGGCAGTCCGTGCCGGTAGCCCTGGGCGTTCGGCCCGTTCTTGGCGTTGTAGAACGCGAACAGCGCGTCCGTCTTCAGCACGTTGCGGGAGGCAGAGCCGAGGTCGAGCAGCAGGGAGTAGACCCCGAAGGGAGTGCGGAGATCATCCCGGGTCTCGTGCTCACCGGCGGTGGGAACATCGCGCAGGGCCACCGTCATGGATGCCTTGCGGGTCCCGCGACGTGGCTTGACCAGGTCGAGTTGCGCTGTCGCGGTGCCCCCGGCGTGCCCGTCGGGCCGGTGATGCGTGGTCGTCGCCGTGGCGAGTGTCGAATAGTTCTGCCCGGTCAGACACAACAGCAGGACTGCCGCCGCCCCGATCTCGCGGTAGGTCAGGTGTAGGCGCGTGATCACCGCGCCGATGCCGCCAGCTTCGCGGACGTGGGGCCAGTTCCGGGGGTGTCCGTAGTCGTAGCGCGGAATGTCTCCGTGCCGGTCGACGTGGTCCAGCAGTGAACCCAGCATCCACTCCCGGGGCGCGTCCTCGGCACTGACGGCGCCCGCTTGCCACTGGGCCAGGAGCGTGCGGCCCGCGCGGATGCGCGTCGCGGCGGCCCGCAGTTCCGTGCGGGCCCGTGCGGCGATGCGGCGGAACTCCGCTTCGGTGTAACTGCGGGTCGGCGCGTCCGACTTGGCGACCTTGGCCTGGGCCAGGCGGGCCGCGAACTCCGCGGGCGGATCGGGCGCGAAGCGCAAGATGGTGCGCAGCGCGGACATGTCCCGGTGGAGCGTCTTGGTCCCGGTCAGCATGAATCCGTCCAGGTGGACGGCGCGCAGCTGAGCCGGTGTGGTCGGCGGATTCGACAGGGACACCAGATAGCGGCAGAACCGCTTGAGGATGTTCACGGTGTCCAGGGCCGAGGTAGTGGTGCGACGGGTCCCGGCCGGGCCGGTCACCCCCAGCACCCCCAGGGCCATCCAGTCACGCAACTCCCGTGTCACTGGTAGCACGGACAGGTCGATGTCCACTGGCTCGCCGCCGCGTTCGGGAAAGAACCGCACCCGGCACTGGTCCTCGTCGGCGAACAAACGCTGCGGCAGCCGGTAGCCGGATCCCGGCAGCACCGCGCGTCGTCCCGTCCCGTTCACCGGCCCGCCCCCGCCGGGGCGGTGATGACCTGCCGGTGCCCGGCGAACATCTCCGCCATCAGCTCCGTCAGGACCGCCCCGTGGGCGTGCTCGATCAGCAGCGAGACGTCCAGGTCGCGAAACGGCTCCAGGTAGACGTCGATCGTGGTGGACACGTCCGCGTGGCCCAGGAGTGTCTGCACCAGGTGCCAGGCGTCGCCGAACTGAGCACGGAAGTCCCGCAGTTCCTCGCCGTCCAGGTGGGCGAAGCGGCGTTCATAGAGCAGCCGCCCCACCGAGAACCAGCGCAGAGCCATCGAATGCCGCAGCATGTGGGCGGTCGCCGCCACTCCGTGCAGCCCGGCGCGGGCCACCCGCTCATTCGCAGTGTCGAAAGTGTGCTGCCAGCCGCGCGGGGCCCGCGGCATGCCGTCCTCGTTCAGCCACAAGGCCGCCGGAGCCAGTCCCGACGGGGTCTCCAGGAAGATTCGTCGCCTGACCTGCGGCGTCAGCGCATCCAGCGACACCCGGGTCAGCGTCCCCGAGCCGTCGGCCAACTCCAGACGGCGACTGCCGAGCACCCGGTGCAGCACCAAGATCTGGCGCAGCCGCTCGTAGCGGCCGTGGCGCTGGGCGCGGCGTACCGCCGCGGCCCGCTCGCCCTCGGAGTAGCCGAGCGCATCCGCCAGCACCGTGCGCGGCATCCAAAATCGCCGCCCCCGGCCGCCTTTCGCACAGGCTGCCGCCAACCGGGACGTGGCATACGACCGCCCGTGCTCCTCGGCGGGAAGCTCCAGCATCAAAACGCTGGCCCACTCCGTCAGCCGCAGCCCCGTGCCAAACAGACCGTCCGCGAAGGCGCAGTCGCGCTGACTGTTGCGGCCCCGCCACCGGGTCACCTCCCGGCCCTCACGGTCCAGGCCCCGCAGGCCCACATCCCGCCACAACGCGTAGCCGCCCGGGTCCAGCCACTTCACATCCCGCTCGCGCACCACATGCGGCGCGGCCTCGAACCCGTCCCCGCCCACCCGCGACGAACCCCGCTGACGGGCAACCCGGATCACAGGATTCCGTACCCCGTAGCGGGCGGAGGCCCAGTCGTAGAACGCGTTGACCGCGTCCAGGTTGTCCGACACGGTGCCGCCGGCCACCCGCTGCGGATTCGCCTCATCTGTCATCCGCCAGAACTTGAAGCCCCCGACGTCCTCCGCGTCAGCTCCGTCCCAGCGGCGGCCGACCGCGTCGAGGAAGCCCAGCCACGTGCACAGCGCGTACCCGTACTTCTCCCGGGTTCCCGCCGACCGGTTCCGCATACGCAGTGATCCGAAGAACGCATTTACCGTGGGAATGGCGCGTCCATCGGAATTGATCAGGAATTCCTGGCCCGTACGGAATCCGAGCCGCGAGCCCAGCTCACCCAGACTCGGCAGGCCGACAAGCGCTGGATCGGTCGCGTACCAAGGAACCGCCCGGTCGGACCCCCACCGTCGAAGACTCCAGACCCCAAGTCGATGCTCAGCGTCGTGCAGTTGATCGCTCATGGCCCGGAACAGAACCACGCCGTACCGCATCAGACCGCATGCAACACGCTGAACTCGGTACAGACCGCCTCCGAGCGAAATGCAGGTGAGCGTGGGGGAGGCGGGAATGGGCGTGTCCTAGTGGGGGAGGGGCGGAGGTGTTCAGGCCCGGGTTGAGAGCCTGGCGATGGGCGTGTGGGGAAGTCCGTGACCGAACAGGTGACTTGGCTGGGCCAGAGGTGCTGTCAGCGGTGCGCGCGGGTGCTCGCCCATGCGGGGGCAGGGGGGAGGGCAGGGCGGGCTGCGGGCGGCCCGATGCGCGTGGGCCAGCGGATCGCTGTGCTGAGAGCGGTGATTCCGAGGGCCGTCAGACGTACACGGTCGTACGGTGCGCCGCCGTAATAGGGCGAGGGCGCGGAGCCGGGCTCACGGCATACCAGGTGTTCCGCCTCCAGGTCGCGCAGAGTCCCGGAGTCCACTCTTGTGGCCTGGACGTAGGTCATCGGCATTGTCTGGAAGGCGGTGACGCGGCCACGGGCGACTTCCACCAGGACGTCGCGCCGGGCCGAGTCGAGGCCGGTGGTGGCGGGGCTGCTGCTGTATGTGCCGACGGGCAGCCGGTGGGCGATGCAGGTGGCGGAGTCGATGATGGCCGGCGCAGCAAGTGCGGTAAGTTCGCGCGCCAGTTGGAAGCATTGAGCGAGCCTGCGGCGGGGGCCGGGGATCCCGCGTTTCGCGTCGGCGTCGCGTACGACGGGCTGCGCGGTCGTCAGGTAGCGGGTGGCTCCGCCGGTCAGGTGAGCGATCTGCTTGAGCCGCACGACGGCGCTGGCCATCGGCTCGGTGGAGGGCAGGCGTTGTTTCCGTACCGTTGTGATGCAGGCGTACGTCGCGCGTTCCAGATGGCGGGCGGAGGCCGCGTAGGCGTCCGGGCCGAGGACGGCGCGCCCGTGAAGCCAGAGGTCGATCCGGTCGTTGTGCTGGGTGTAGAGGCCCGCGAGGGCCAGCAGCCGTTCCTCGGGCTTCGGGGACACGGGCGCGTCCATGTCGTACAGCGTGTGGTCGGAGTCGGGTGATGTCGTCATCTGCTGCGGGTCTGGGAGGCGGAGTGGGATCAGTGGGAGCGGGCCGCTCGTCCAGCAGGAGGCGCTGGGGCCAGCGCGGGCGCCCGGGACGGTCCGGGAGCGGTGCGGGCGACGGCCCGGGTGGTGGTATCGCTCGATGATGTAGGCGGCGTTGCCCAGCTGGTCGGCGAGCCGGTGCAGGACCGCGGTCTTCTGCTCGGGGCTGGTCGCGGTGTGGGTGGCCTGCAGGAGCGCGTCGAGCGCGGTGGGCAGCGGTTCGTCGCCGGCTGGGAGGCCGAAGAGACGCGCGTGCACTGTCTGGGGGAAGCGAGGCCGCGGTCTTCGAGGGAACGGATGCTACTGATGTGCACACGGACGTCCCCGCGTCCGAGCCGCGTCATGTTCAGGTGCCGGGCGAGGATGACGCGTCCCGCGGCGACGGCTTCCAGCGCCACTCACTGGGTGGGTGAGAGGGTCGTCGTGCAGGTGTGAGAGCGCGGGTAGCAGTCCGCGGATGGCTGCTGCTTCGGCGCCGAGGCCGAGCAGGCGTTCGGGAATGGTTGGGGCGGCAGTCATCGTCTCCGGCGTTGGTCGGTGTACGCCTGGTCGGCTTGGGCGATGGCGTGGTGGGTGTGGGGGTTCACCGCTGCGCTCCGGACCGGGGTGATCAGCGCGCTGGCGCTGTCCCGGACGAGGAACGGCACCTCGCCGAAGATGCGCTCGACGGGGACGATGGAGGTGAGGTGGGCGAAGAACTGGGCGACCACAGGCTCGGGGGTATCGACGGTGAAGGTGGCGCTCCACTTGGTGTCGAAGCCCTCGTACAGCGAGTTCCTGATCCGCCAGGTCAGCTCGCTGCTCGGTTCGTGGGTGAGGACGCAGTGTCCGTCGGGGGAGGTGTGGACCGTGGTCCCGTCCTCGCCGTGGCTGCTCCAGCTGTTGAGGGCGGCGCTCTGGGCGATGGTGTACGGGGCGAGGGGGATGCGGTCGGCGTGCCGCATGTCGTCGAGGAGCTGGGGCAGGGCCTGGGTGACCGCGGCGATGGCCTCGATGGGCGTCTGACGGCTGAACTGTGCCTGCCAGTAGGGCTCGTGGTGGCGGATGGTCCACCACATGCCGTCGGCCCGGGCCGGTTCGAAGTCGACGAAGAGGGTGCCGCAGGGGCTGTCCAGGCCAATGTGGCCGCTGGCGGGGTCGTGGTGGTGCCAGTGGAACAGGTGGATCAGGGGGCCGAGCGCGTTGGCGGGCTTGGATCCGGATCCGGCCAGGTACCGGGGCGAGACGAGTACGAGGTCGTTGTCCGCGAGGGCGCTCATCGCCGGTGGCCGGTTGCAGCAGCGGCAGCGGGCTTGGCCTTGGGCGGTGCCGACGTCGGCGTGCGCGCGGGCTTGTGCATGTCCAGGATCAGCTGCCCGGCGGCGGTGACCGTGACGTCCAGGACGAGTGAGGTGCCGCGGAGCGGGACGCGGATGAGCCGGTTCTCCGCGAGTACGGCGAAGGGCTTGGCGTGGATGGTGCTGCCGTCGCCGGCCCGGACGGTCTGCCGGTCGCCGCGCAGCGACCGGATGACCCTGGTGCCGTCCTGGCCGATCTTCTCCAGGGCCGTGTACTGGGCGTCGGTCAGCTGGGGGAGCAGCGGCATGTGCGCGGGGTGGGCTCTGAGGTTGCGGAGGATGCCTCCAGCGACGAAGTGGCAGCCGGTCACGCTGAGGTCGAGGAAGCGCGTGGCCTCGGTGAGCAGTTCGGCTTGGCGGGGGGCGGCCGAGGACTGGCGGGCCTTGTGGTCCGCTTCGTCAGTCGTGTCCAGTGGATTCGCGGCTATGGCGGACGCGAGACTGGCCGCGGCCATCGACGCGGACTCCACGACGCTGCTGAGGGCCGCCAGAGAGGCGCTGCTGCCGGGGACGGCAGCGTACTGGCTGGTGCCGAGTTCGGTCAGCCGCTCCAGAGTTCGGCCGGTCAGCCGGTGGGTCTGTGTGATCTTGGGGGTGAGCTGCTCCAGTAGTTCGCTGCCAGGGTGCGCCGTCAGGTTGCTGATGTCGTTCTTCAGGGTGTCGAAGTCGGAGCCGAGCTGCTGGAGGCGGTCGGCCTGCGCGAGCAGATCGAGCCGACGGATCCTGTTGGTGATGGTGGTCTCTCCGGGGTGGGGCATGGGGTGCGGTGTCCCGTCGGGCCCAGAGGGGTTGGCTGACGGAGACGGGGGCCGGGACGGGGCGGGCGTGTGCAGTGTGGTGCGGGCCTCGTCAAGGGACTGTGCGGCGGCGTGCAGGTGGGCGCGCAGCGCGCGGTGGTGCTCCATGTTGTTCAGTCGTGCCGCCATGGATGTGCCGGCGTGGGGCTTGTTGAGCGCGGCGAGCGCCACCATGGCCTGTGTGTAGTGGTGTTGTGCTCTGCTGAGTGGGACGGCCGCAGCGGCAAGTGCGGCCACCGGGTGCCAGGGAGCCTGCTTCGTGGGCTGAACCGAGGTGGTGGTAGGCGTCGCCGGCGAAGCGCAGGGCGAGATGGCTGAGCAGGTCGATGTGGCGCAGGGCGGTGAAGAAGCCGCTGGGCCCGGCGCCGATGGAGTGAGAGCGGACGTCGTCGATGACGGCGGCCAGCGCTGCCGCAGGGCACATGTCGTCGAGTTCGTGGTGTTCGTGAATGTCGATGGCAGCCCTGTTCAGGGGGCTTGCCAGAGGGTACGGGCGATCTGATCGATCCCGCGGTCCGTCCGTGGCCGGGACGGTGTGTGCCAGCCCGGCCGCGCAGGACGGCGGGCCAGCACGCGCCACCCGGCTCCGCGCAGCGAGGCACCACTCTCACCGGCCTGCGTGTAGGTGATCAGCCGCCGGTATCCGAGCGCCTTCGCTGCCCTCCACGCCGCCCCGTACAGCAGCGAGTTGGCGTTGCGCGTGCCGTCGCTGGCGGTCCGGGTGACTTCGAGGGTGGTGCCGTCGTCGAGGTGCCGGGCGACAGGGCGGCCGACGATGGCGACGGCGCGCAGGATGCCGGTCTCGTCGGCGGCACCGACGGCGAAGATCTGCCCTGCGGGCGGCGGGTGGTGGCGGTGCCAGGTCCGCACGAACTCCTTCGCCTGGCGTGAGCGGACCGGCACCAGGTACAGCGGGGTGTTGCTCACGCGGCCTTCCCGAAGTCGGACTGCGTGGGCGTGTGTTTCGCGACGGCGCGGGCGGTGATCGCCTGCGACGCTCGGGCGGAGGCAGCGGACAGGTCCTGCGCGCCGGGCTCCCGGTACCACGGACGGAGGTCGAGCATGGCGGCGCGCAGGCCGGTGGCGAACAGCAGGGCGGTGCCCTTGGGCAGGGCGCGGATTGCGTCGGCGGGCTGGATTCGCTCCTGCCGCATCGACACCGACGTGCTCTTGCCGGATTCCGAGTGGGACGTGGATGTGGTTTCCACGTCGTGGTCGCCGATCAGGCGGGACAGCTTGTCGGCGAAGTCGGGGTCGTCGATGCCGCTGCCGATGACTTTGATGGTCGAGGCGGACCACATGGCGTCCATGCCCGCTTCCCCCCATACCTTCTGGCCCTGGCGGTAGGACTGGAGGATGGTGATCGGGATGATCCCGCGGCTGCCGAGGTGGGAGTACAGATCCGGCAGGTCGCTGATCTTGCACACGTTGGCGGCCTCGTCGAGGATCGCCAGCATGGGTGGGTCCAGGCGTCCGCCGGCGCGTTCGGCCTGCGCGGTCGCGGCCCGCATCACCGAGTCCGCGCACGCGGCGATCAGAGCCGAGGCTCCGCCTCCGCCGTCCTTGCTGAGCAGGAACAGCGTGTCGGTGGACGTGACGAACTGCTCCGGCCGGAATTCCGGGACGTCCTTCTGCGGCGTCACCCAAGCGGTGATCTCCGCGTTCAGGAGCGCGGAAGCGTACTGCCGGGCGGTCTCGTAGATGCCGTCCCGGGTCTCCGGTGGCCCCTCGACGGTTCCCTTGAGCTGGGCGGCGACCGCGGTGAAGCCGTGGTCGCGCAGGATGTCGAGCGGGGTGCGGTCGGCGGGGAAGGCCAGCCACTGCATCACGTCAGTGATCGGCCGCTCGTCCAGGGCGGCGGCGAGGAACAACTGGCTCAGCACGTTGCTGCCGGCCTTGGACCAGAAGTCGCCCTGCTGGCTCGCGTCGACGGAGGCGGCGAGGAAGTGGCCGGCCAGCCGCCCGGCGCCGTCGAGTGTCTTGGCGTCCGCCAAGGGGTTCCACCACATCTCGCGGGCGGCGTGGGCGATCTGCTGCGGGTCCATCGCCCAGACCCGTCCCACTGCGGCGCGGGCGTCGTAGGTGGCGGTGTAGGCGTCGCCGGCCGCTTTGTTCGAGGTCAGCAGGACGGCGCCGGGGGCGGCGAGGATGGAGGGGATCGCGAGCGAGGTGGTCTTGCCCGAGCGCGGGGCCATGATGGCGACGGCGACATCCTCGAATCCCATGCGGACCTCGTGCCGGGTGCCCTGGAGGTTGCCTAGGAGGACGCCGGTGTCGCGGCCCTCGATGCGCTTTGCGGTCTTCAGGCTCGGACGAAGCGAACGGGCTTTACTGGTGACGGCTTTGGCCATCAGCGGCTCGATGTCAGACCGCTTGGCCATGCCGGTGACGCGCTTCTTGCGCCCGCCACTGCCCTTGTACCGCTGGTAGAGGGTGACGGCGGTGATTCCGAGAGCGAGCAGCACGGCGGCGGGCAGGATGCGCGTGCCGACGAGGAGGGACGTTTCCCCCAGGCGGGGCCAGAGCCGGGCGGGGTGCAGGAGGGCTTGGACAGGCTGGTAGGGGGCGTCGGGCCCGGAGCCGGTGGCCCGGGAGGCGATCTGCCCGCCGAGCCAGGCGAGGTTGGACAGGGGAACGGTGACGGCGAGGATCCCGAGCAGGATCTTGAAGGCTATGTCGTAGCCGTCGCTGGAGTTGGAGGAGGGCTGAGGCAAAGGCTGTTCCGGAGGGGGGAGTTACTGGTCGGGAGTGCTGAGCGGCTCGGCACGGCCTCGATGCCAGGAAGGGAGGCGAGCGGCGATGCGGGGAGCACCGTGGACCGGGATCTGGGAAGCCAGGAGTCAACGGATGCGGACGGCCGGCGTGGGAGGCGTGCGGGCCGGAAGCTCGGTCGTGGGACGCGGGACGGCTGTGCGGCGGGCGAGGAATTTGTGGGCGGCCGTGGGGATGACGTCAGGTGACCGGGGCAGCGGCCTGGGGTCGGCGAGGGCGGTGGCGAACGCCGTAACCGCGGGGCGTGGAGTGTGGGCGCTGAGCACGGCGGACCACAGTGGTTCGCCGTAGACGCGGCAGCGTGCGTACCAGCCGGTGACCTCTTCGTCCCGGCGCAGGTCCCAGAGGGCGAGCTGATCCGGTGCCTGGAGCTTGTAGTACGGGTTCCTGGCGAAGGGGCGGGTCCAGCCCGCGTCGTGCAGGACATCGAAGAGATCCATGTCCGGCACGTGATCCGGGTGGGTCAGGCCCTGGGCGAAGGCGAGGACCATCTCGGCGGGGGTCCGGGCCCCGAAACTGGAGTGCCACAGTTCGCCATCGGGCGGGGTGCCGACCACGGTCCACCAGGGGCGTTCCGGGTTGGGCTCCAGGCACAGCCGGATCGTGGAGTCGGGGCTTTCGAGGTAGGTACGCAGGCTGCCGGGTTCCAGCAGGTCGCGCCAGTGGTGCTCACGCAGGTGCGTGATGACGATGCCGGCCTCCCCGGCACCGGCGATGTGACGGGGGGCGACCAGGACGGGTGGGGCAGCGTGTTCGGTCAAGCGAGATCCAGCGGAGAGCGGGTCACAGGGCGCGGCCCCGGTTGGCCCTGTGTGCAGGGTCTGCTGGGGGCGGTGCCGGGGACGGGGTGGAGCGGCCGGCGAGTCGGCGGCCCCGTTCTTCGAGTGCGCTGGCGACGTACACGGCGAGGACGTTCGTGGTGTTGCGGGTGACGATGGTTGTGTCGCGGGTCGGAAGAGCGCCGGGGCCGTCGGTGCGCAGCACGGGTTTCGGGTCGGCGAGCGCGGTGGTGAACGCGGCGACGAGGTGGGGCGGGGTGTGGGCGCCGAAGCGGGCCTGCCAGACCTTCTGGTACGTGCCGAGGGTGACGGTGACGAACCAGGCTCCCGGATCAGCCGGTGTTCCCAGCCGCTCGACGTACGCAGTTTTGTCGGGAGAAGCGAGGCCGTTGTCGCCGTACGGTGACCAGCCGGCCTGCCGGAGCGCTCCGTACGGGTCACACAGCGCGTCAGTGGCTGGTGCCGGATCGGTGAGGGCGTCGGTCACTGCGGCGATCAGTTCGACCGGGGTGCGGGCGCCGAAGCTGGCGTACCAGGCGGGACGGTCCGGCTCGGCGGCGTGGTGCAGGGTCCACCACTGGTCGTCGGGGTCGGGCTCCAGCCACAGGAGGGCCTTCTGGTCAGGGCTGGAGAGCAGGACGCGCGGCATCAGGGGGTCGTCGCCGTAACTCCATCCGCAGGCGCGATAAAGGGGGACGGTGATCCAGGCGGGGTCGCCGCCGCCGGCGAGGTGGCGCGGGGTGATGAAGTCGATTTCGACGGTCTCGGGAGCCGGGGGCATGGTCACTTCCGTGCCGCGATTCGCCGGGCGGGGGCGAGGGCCGGTGCGGGGGCCAGGGGTGAAGGGGCCTTGCGGGCTGCGGTGTTGATTTCCCGGAGCGCCTTGCCGTGGGTGGCCCAGTCGTCGAGGTAGCTCCACGATTCGGCGTGATGCTCGGCGAGGGCGTCGTCGAAGTCCGGCGTGCCGGGCGTGGCAGTGGAGGGCAGGGCGTCGCGGGCGAGCAGCCATTGCTCGTGCAGTTCGTCAAGCCGGTCGAGGGCCGTGCGCAGGACGCCCAACTGGTAGACCCAGCGGCTCTGCACCGTGTTCTCCGGCAATCGTGTCAGCTGTGTCTCGGCCGTGGCCAGCAAGTGACGGGCGCCGTACCGGAGCGGCTCGAACGCCGCGGCGGTGTCGGCGTCGCGCTGGCTCGCGCGCCTTCCGTAGGCATGGTCGTCGTAGGGCCAGCCGTCGAGGTCGGTGTGCTCGTCGGAGTAGGCGTCCCAGGCGTCGAGGATCTTCTGGCTGTCGCTCACGTAATGGTCGAGGTGACGGAGGAGGGCGCGGTGGGTGCGGTGATCGGCGGAAATGGGGAGGGGTCCTGTCGGTTCAGCGGCGGGGGGCTGGCTGGGCGGTGTGGGCCTTTGACGGGGTCGGCGCGGGTTTCGTCTGCTGCCGGTGGGCGGAGCGTGCTCGGGCGCGGAGCGACTCGATGCGTGCGGTGTGGGCGTCGACCACCTGCTGTGGGCGCAGCGGGCTGGGTGCCTGCACGGCGCTGTAGTGGCCGGTGCGGTCGTACATGCCGCGCGGGAGCGGGCTGCGGTCGGCCAGCGCGGTGAGGAACGATCCGACGAGGTGGGCGGGGACGTCCTCGTTGAAGTAGGCGTGCCAGATGCGCGGGCCGGGGAACTGCCCGTCGCCGGGCTCGCAGGTCTCAACGTGCCAGGACGACCGGCCACTGAATTCGCTCAGCGGGCGCAGTTCGATGTGGCACATGGAGTCCGGCGAGCGCGCCGCGCCGTCCGAGTCGCGGTGCCAGTCTGCCGAGGTCACCGGCTGCCACGGATCCTGCTGCTGTGGCGGCAAGGTGATGAGGGCGTCGGTGAAGCCGGCGAGGACCTCGGTGGGCACGAGTTCACCGAACTCGGCCTACCAGCCGGGCTCGGTGTCGGTGGTCTCGGCCCGCAGCCGCCACCACGCGGAGGTGGCGGACTGCGGGTCGAACTGGAGGCTGTGGCGAAGGTCGGGACTGCGCAGGACGATCTCGGCACTCAAAGGGTCGGAGACGGCGTTCCATCCGGCGGCGGCCAGGCCGTGGGTGACGTGGCGGGCATCCCCGGGGCCGGCGAGGTGGCGGGGGCTGGTGTCGAAGGGGATCTGCCAGGCGTGCTTGTCGGCGAAGGGGGCGAGCTGCTGTTCGCTCAGTGGCACCGACCGCAACCCGGCTCACTCGAGGCGGCGCTGACGATCACCTTGCGCAGCTCGTCCAGGACGTAGTGGAGCATGTACTGGTCGGTCTGTACCCACGCTGCGGCACGCAGCTTGGTGACCAGATCGCTGATCTTCTCGCTGTGCGGTGTGTTCGGGTGGCTCTGTACGGCGCGGGCGAGGGCGCGCAGGGTGTCGCCGAGCTGGATGGGCAGGCCGGTGTATTCGTCGAGGAGGGGCTCGACGAGAGCGAGCGCCTCCTTGGGGTCGGGGTTCTCGCGCAGGTATTTGGTGAGGCGGCAGAGGGTGTCGGTCGCGGCGCGGATGGTGTCCGGGGTGAGTGCGGGCATCGGGCTCCTCGGGGTGGTGGGTGTCGTGGTCAGCGGCGGGTTCGTGCGCCGTCGGCGGCGGCGTGGGCGCGGGTGGTGGTGCGCGGTCTGGTGCTTCGGGCGCTGTTGCGGGCCCAGGTGGCGGCGCGGGCAGCGGTGACGCGGGCCTGCTGCCAGGCGCTGAGCTGGGAGGGCAGGACGGAGACCGACGTGGCCGTGATCTGCGCGCTGTGCGGGACGCGTCCGCGCGGGCGCATCACCGGCTCCGGGCTGGCGAGCGCGGCCGAGAACGCTTCCACCAGATGCATCGGCGTGCTCGACGTGAACTGCGCGCTCCAGCCGATGCCCTGTCCGTCCTGGGCGCCGGCCCACCACGGGGCGCGGCCGTCCGTGTTCTGCCGGAAGTGCATCCACGCGAGCCCGTCGGGGCTGGTCGCGACGTAGTGCATGCCCTCGGTCCGCGTCCGCCACTGCTGCTCCTCCAGGGGCGCCCACACGTTCGGGGCGTGTGCGGAGCGGGGCTGGGCGAGCTGGTCGGTCAGCCCGGCGATGATCTCCACCGGCGTATGCCGGCCCAGTAGCACCTCCCACTCGGCCTGCGGTCCCCGGGCCGCGCCGCGGATCGTCCATCCGCCCGGCTGGGTGTGGGGGCTGTAGGAGAGACGGACTGTGCGGTCAGGGCTTTCCATGAACAAGGGGCCGCCGGGCTGGGACTTGTCCCGCCAGCCCGAGGCACGCAGGAACTCCGAGACGTGCCGGATGTCGCCGCCTCCGGCCAGGGCCCGGGGCTGAATGAGGTAGTGCTGCTCGGCCTGCTCGCCGGGCCCCCAGCCCTGCCACTGCTTCTTCTTCACCGACGCCGCCGGACGACGAGCGGTGCAGGCACTGGGGGATTCGCCGCAGTGGTGGCGGGCTGGGTGCTGACGTGCTGCAGGGCGTCCTTGTGTTCATCCAGGTCGAGGGTGATGTCGTGCAGTTCGTTCGAGGCACGGCCCAGAGCGAGCCACACCTCCGCGGGAGGCGCGCCGCGCTCTGCCTGGTCCTTGGCGAACACGCTTCCGGTGGCGACGAGGTGAGTGACGCCGCCGAGGACTCCGACGTCCGGGTCGAGAACGCGGGCGATGACCTGCGCGGCCTGGGGCGGGGGAAGCTGCGAGAGGTGGTCGGCGAGCTGGCCGAGCTGGCGGGTGATCTGGTCGGCCAGTCTCACCGGATAGGGGGCGGTGTGGGACATGCTCCTCCGGGTCGGTGGACGGTCAGTGGTGGTGGTGCTGCCCGACGCGCTGTGCCTCGGCGAGGGCAGCCTCCGGGCGGGCGCCGGTCGGCGGGGAGGTGTGGTCGGGGCCGGTGGGAATGCAGGCGCGCAGATAGCGGCGGAACAGGGCCGTGGCGAGTCGGGGCTTGAGCCGGTTGCTGATCGGTGGGGGTGTGCGGGGTGCTACGGGTTTCTCCGGGAGTCGGGCTGTGTGCTGGGCGGCCCCGGTGGGGTGCCGGGGCCGCCCGGGCGTCTTACGGGGTACGGCGGGCCGGTGCGGAGTGCGACGGGGAGCCGTCCGGTGCCGGTTGCTGCGCGGGGGGACGGGCCGCTCTGGTGCGGAGGCCGGGCATGGCCTGCCGGCGGGTGGCTTCGTCGAAGACGCCGGGCGTGCACTTGACGTCATGACCGGTCAGGAGCAGGGCGGGGATGCCGAGGTCGGCCTCCGGCTGGTTCATCGAGTCCTGGCGGCTGGCGTACGGGTGCCGGCCGGGGCCGGCGGCATGGATGCCGGGGCGGAGGTGGGCGCGGTCCGTCCGGCGGGGTGCTGGAGGGCGGTACCGATGCCGAGCACGTCGAGGCGCGGGCCGATCGCGCGCAGGGCGCGGGCCTGGACCTGGGTGTCGTCACCACCCAGGCGGTAGATGCCGCTCTGCGGGTCCTGGATAAAGCCGTGGGCGACGAGGATCGTGCCGGCCCGGTCGTCGGCGGGGGCGGTGGCGACGCTGCCGTCCGGCTGCCAGGTCAGGACGATCCGGTCCGGCTGGGAGGGCTGGATGCCGCCGAGGGCGTTGTGCCGGACCTGTGCGAGCGCACGGTCGTAGCGGGTGAGCAGATCACCGGCGACCTGCTCGGCGCTCAGGAAGGGGTCGTCCGCCAGGGCGACGCCGTTGGGCTCGGGGACAGCGCGGTACGCCTCGTCGGGCAGGGCGCGCGGGGCGACGGCAGCGATGAGGAAACCGTCGCGTCCGTCGTGCCGGTCCAGGAGGGCGAGCTGGGCGCCGTCGGGGCGGCTGAGGACGGCTGCCTGGGTCAGCGGGTGCTGGGCGAGGGAGGCGGCGACCAGATCCAGGTCCCAGATCCGGTCGGAGAGTTCGGCGAGGTCGTCCTTGGCGTCGGCTGGCAGGTGCGTGCTGGTCCAGGTGTCGGGGAGTTCACCGGCGAGGACGTCGGCGTACGAGGCGAGGCGCTCGGAGGTGTCGTGGTCGTGCATGGTGTCCTTGGGCAGTTGCGGGGGCTCAGCGGCGAAGGCGGGTGGCACCGACGGGCGGCGGTGCTGGGGCCGGCAGTGCACGAGGCGGGGGTGGGCAGGCGCACATGGCGGAGCGTTCGGGCTCGTGGTCGGGAACCTGCTCGGCGCAGGGGCGGCGGCCGGGGTGAGCGGCGTGCCGGTCGGCCAGCCGTTCGCGGGTGTGCGCGAGGTCGGAGTGGATGACGCGGACGTATTCGTCGGCGAGGTAGCGCAGGCGCCGGGCGGTGTACGGATCGCTCGCGTTGCCGAGGCCGTCGAAGAACTCCGCCAGGGCGCCGAGGGTTTCCTCGAACCCGGCGAGGACGCCGTCGTGGGGCGCGGTGAGTTCGGTGAGGATGCCAGCTGCCTCAGCGGTATCGGTGGCTTCGCGCAGGCGTTCGGCGAGGTGGCAGACCGACGCGCCGAGCGTGGGATAGCTGGCGGGGCGGGCTTCGGTGTCGAACGGTTCGTCGCAGTCGACGTGGTACCCGACGGCCCGAAGGCGCCCTACGGCGTCGCTGGCGAGACGGGACTCGTCGGCCTCGGTGAGGCCGGCGGGGGGCGCGGTGGTAGGTCTCGTGGAGGCGGACAACCGCGATGAACCCCGCGCGCTGGAGAATGCTGTGTGCCTCAAGGTCACCGCCGCGGGCGAGGAGTTCTTCGGAGTGCGGGTCACGGCGGATGTCCAGGAAGCGGTCGGTGGTGCGGGGCAAGGAGACGTTTCTCCTACGGAGATCTGTGGGCGGTGCGCCGGGGCGCGGCCGGTGCGGCGGCGGCACGGGGGTGGACCAGGTGGGCCGCAGTGGTGTCCAGGTCCTGCTGAATCGCGTGGAGGCGGCGGGCGATCAGCTCCAGACGGTGCGCCGTGTCCGTGCTGGCAGCCCCCGGCTGGCGGGCGATCCGGTAAGCGGTGTGCTCGACCAGTCCGCAGACCGTGGCCAGCGGGCCGTCCTGTTCGCCGGCGAGCCGCGCGAGGACGCCCGCGAGCTGCGTGGATGCGGCGGGGACCGAGCGGGCAGCGGACCGCATGGTTAGGCCGGTGTGGACGGGGATCAGGTTCAAGTCCTGTTCGATGCGGCGCGCTTCGCCCGCAAGGCGCTGCAGGATGTCGGCGGGCGGGGTGCGCCAGGTGCCATCGAGGTGGAACAGATTGGCGATCAGATCCAAGCGTCCGGGCTGGGCTTGGACGGCGATCCACCGCCAACCGTGCTCTGCGGCGCCGGGTACCTCGATACCAGCGGCCCGCGCGAGCCGATGGGCGGTTTCGGACCACTCGGGGCCGGTCAGCTCCCGGTCGTCTGGGTGGAGTCGGATGTCGAGGTGGAGGATCGCCCGCCGGTCGTCGTCCGGGCTGACGGCGACCGGATGCTCCAGGTAGGGATCTGCGAGGTGCTCGGCCCACTGAACGGACGTCCAGGTTCTCTGCTCGTCGTCCGGGGTGTAGTAGTCCAGGCCCGGCCAGTGGGCGACGACGGTGTACTCCGTCAAGCCCTCGTTCGGGGAAAGGGGCCGTCCGAGCGCCTCGGCGAGCGGTTCGCGCGGCGAGTGGGTTCGCTCGTGAAGGCGGGGGATCACCGACCGCTCCGTACGTCGGCGATGTGCACGAGATGTCCCAGGGCGGTGGTGGCGTACCAGCCGCAGTCGATCAGCTCGTCGCGGCCGGCGAACCGCGCGAGGAGGGTGTCCTCCATGGCCCGCAGGTAGATCAGGCAGTCCGGGCAGCGGCGTGAGAGGTGCACGAGGTAGCGGGGGTGGGCGGTGACGTAGGACTGGGCGCCGCCGGTCGCGTCACGCAGCCGCCACCCGTCCTCGTCGGTCGGGGTGTGCCAGGACGGAGCGACGACCCGCATCGCATCGCCCCACAGCTCTCCGCCGGCCACCCCCTTCAGGACGACCACGGTGTCACCGGCCTGGAAGTGGGCGTGGGTGATGTCCCGGGTGGGAGTGAGCGGATCGGGAGTGACGGCGGTGACAGGGGTGGGTTGATGTTCCCAGGACGGAGGGAGCACGCGGTTCCTTCCACGCGATGTGTGACGGGGTGGGAGCATCAATAGTCCGGAGGAACGCCGGTTTGGCTAACCGGCGTTCTCCGGCTATGTTGCCCCGCCGTCAGCGGAACGGGTTCTCCGTCCCGCGGTCCGCCTCACTGGCTGCTTCGAGGAGTTCGAGCAGGTCAGTGCCGTCGGCGTCGCGCTGGTCGATCCACCATCCGGCTCGGGTGATGGCGCGGGCCTTCCCTTCCAGCTCCGCCCAGTCCGCCTCGTCCCACGTGCCCTCGACGACGAGCACGGTGTGCGCGGCAGTCATCAGCTGGTGGCGGGAGCGTTCGCCCCAGTCCAGGGCCTTCTCCGGGCCCTCCAGCTGCGGCATGTCGAACTGCTTCGCCCACGCGACGGCTGCCTTCTGCTCCTCGGCCCGCTTGGTCGCGAGCCACTCCTCCTTGGACTCGGAGTCGGCGTCGCGTGCCGCCTTCCAGCAGTCGGTGCAGTTCTTCGACGCGAGCCAGCGGGCGAAGCCTGCCCGCTTGTCGGCAGGGCGATCGGACAGGTCATGATCCACGATGTGGGAGCAGGCGTGCTCCACGGTCCAGTGCGTACGTACGGCCATAATTCGATCTCCGCAAAAGGGGTTGGAAGGTGGGGGTGCGCCCTGATCAGGACGTCTTGTGCCGGCCTCCAGGGGCCGGGCGGTCAGGCAGGCGGCGACGACGGTGGCCGTGGCGAGGCCATGTCCGGCCGTCCGGTCAGTGGAAGGGCCACCAGAAGGGCCGAGTTGAGCACAGCGGCCGGAAGACGCACCGCCGTCTGGCCGTGGCGGTCCATGAGGCGCCCCTTGACCGGCTGCACCACCGACGATGACAGTCCTTCTAGGGCGCTGAGCAGTCCGCCGAAGACGATCCAGCTGCCGCTCGTGGTGGCCCACACGAGGATGGCGACGAGAGCCATTTCGTTGGGGAGGCGGCCGGTGAGGGTGCCGCCGAGGAGACGCCGGACTTGCGGGCTGCCCGGCACCGCGCCGTAGGTGATGCGCGGTGCCGAGGCCGGGGTGCAGTCGGGGACAACGGGGGGCTTTCTCGGGGTCTAGCGGTGGCGGGCGGTCGTGCTGGCGCGGGGTGGCGGCGTGGGCGGTGTGGTGTCCACGGCCGGGCGCGAGCGGGTGCGCAGCACCGGGGTGCGGTGCGGCGGCAGAACGGCGACGGTCGCGCCCAGGTCCTCGGCCGCCTCTTCGACCTCGTGGGTGAGGAACTCGATCTGCCGGCCCAGCGCTGTGAGGCGGGCGGCGATCTGACGGCCCTGCACGGTCTCCAAAGCGCTGGCGAACTGGCTGCTCGTCTCCAGGAGTTCCTGCAGGCGGACCATCGGACCGGCGGCGTAGCCGCGCTGGACGGCGCCGAGGAGAGCGTTCGCTGCGTCACCGGCACTGTGGCCTTCGACGACGTCGCGGATGAGGTCCTGCAGGGGCAGTTCCGGTGCCGGTGCCGGGCGGTTGAATCGGGAGACGTCCGCGCGCAGCACGCCGGGCGGGACCGGAGCGGGCAGGGCCTTGCCCGCCTCGTACTCGTGGGCGTAGTGCCCGATCACCTGCCAGCCCGGTACCCCCGGATCGCCGCGCAGCGCGACCACCGTCGAGTCGTCGTCCTCGACCAGGTAAGCGAGGGTGATCGGCTGCCCGTCGGCGGCGTACCACGACTCGGTCAGATCCAGCTCACCGCGCCGCTGCGCGGCCTGGGCCCTCTCGGTCCACATCTGCTGTTCCTCGTCGGTCAGCGGAGCCTTGTGGTGCTGGCCGTCGCGCTGGTCGACGAGGTTGCTGATGATGGAGCTGTGGTCCGCCCAGGCGGTGAGGTGGGGCCACAGGGCCGCGTGCTGAGTGCGTTCGGCCGGGGAGCCGGGGGCGGCCGGGTGGTCGAGGGCCCGGCGGATCTCGGCGGAGCAGGCAGCCAGGCCGTCCAGGACGGCCCGCCACCCGGCCAGGTGCCGGGCGGGTGGCAGCTCGTCGAGCACGAGGCGAGCGGCATCAAGGAGAGCCTCCGCGTGCGGGGCGAGGTAGATGGCGTATGCCTCCACCGCGGCCTTGTCGCGGTGGGCTCGTGCGGCTGCCGCGGCGCCCGCGTGGACGGTACGGCCGTAGCGGTCGCGTGTCATGTCGAGCGCGGTCTCGGTCTCGCAGTCGATGACCGCCATCCGCAAACGGAAGCCGCGTGCCAAATTGGCCAGTTCGGGATTTTTCGGCAAGGGGCCGTCGGGGGGCGGACTGCTCGCGGGTGTCATCGGGACCGCCCGCCGGTCGCGGCCGTCAGGTGGACGGTCGGAGCGTGCGCGGGCTTCGGCGGGCCCGGCCGGCCCGCCGGCGGGGACGTGGTGGGCGGTGCGGGGCGCTGCGTCGTCCGGCCGGCGGCGGCCTGGGCGAGACGGCTGCGGCGCTCCTGGATTCCGTTGGGCCGGACAGGGCGTGGCGGGCCGGCCGAGAGGGACGGGTCGAGGCGGATGTCGGCCTGCACGGTGTAGCCGTGGCGGCGCAGGTCGTGGACGGCTTGGCGGGTACGGCGGACTCCGTCGCGCTCGGGCTCGCTGAGCCGGTACAGACCGGGCTTTCCGGGAAGGGGCTCGAACTGCTCGCGCTTCAGGTACCAGTGGGCGAGGTGTGCGGGCATGGAGGAGGTGAAGGAGGCCACGAAGCCGTGTTCCTCGTGGTCGCCGAAGGCGAAGTGGGTGCCGGGTCGCAAGGGGGCGGGTTTCTCCTCGGGGCCGTGGGCGGAAGGATCAGGGGCCGCGGTGCGCGGGCCAGGCTGGCGCGGTGACGGGGCAGGGCCGGGCGGCGGTGGGGTGCGCGGATGCGGGCCGGACGCAAGAACGCTTGGCCGTCGGTGAGCCACGTCTCGATGGCTGACCACGCGCGTGCTCGGCGCTCGTTGCTGTGGCACGTCCCCGCCGTGGACGATCTCGTCGACCAGACCCTCGGCATCGATCACGGCGTCGGCCGGACGGGAGAGGGCTGCGGCATCGTCGGGCCACGGGCTGCTCGCGGGTCGGCACCGGTCCAGCAGCGTCGGGGCGTGGTCGACGACGGTCAGGAAACGATGCCAGGCGTGGTCTTCGCGCAGGCGGGGCGCGATGAGCACCGTGATCAGGGGTGCGGGCAAGGCAGGGTCTTCGATGAGCGGGGTGGTTCAGCGGCGAGCGGCGCTGCGCCGGGATGCGGTGCCGGATGCGGGCTGCGCGGGCCGGGCAGCCCGGCCGGGTTTGACCGCCGGTACCGGCAGGTGAAAAGCCCATCGAGCGGTGTGGTCGCTGAAGCGAGTACGCGGGTCGGTGTCCCAGCCGACGACCGGACCCCAGCCCGCCAGGAGCTGTACGCTGATGACTTCGATGCCCTTGGGGCGCAGGATATAGCCCCACGTCAACTCCTGGTCAACCGCCGTCCGTTCGGTGACGGTCATGCGGACCGGCGGGGAGCCGTCAGGTGTGATCAGGAAGTTGTCGAGGGCCCTGCTGGGCCACTGCTCACCGCCGGTGAGCGCGGTGACGATCGCGGGCGGTGCACCGTCGAGGAGATCGGTGCCCAGTTCGTCCCAGCCGATGGCCACATCGTCGATGAGGTGCCGGGCCATGGCGTCCACATCACGGTCGAAGCGGTGCTGGAAGGCGGCGAGGAGCAGAGGCAGTCTCTGACTCGGCTGGCCGTCGTAGTGGACGAAGATGCCGTCGTAGCCGTCGGTCGTGGGGCGGGCTAGGAAGGAGCTGGTCGACAGGGGGTGCCTCCTTCGTGAGGGGTTTGGGGGGTCAGCGGGCGCGCTTCGGACCGGGCGTGCCGGGCGGAGCCGCGGGAGGGTTGGGCGTTGTCCGGTCCTGGGGCGGTGCCGGCGGGGTGGGTGAGGGGTCGTATTCGGTGCGCAGGACCGTCAGGTCGGCCAGGTCGGCAAGGTCCAGTGGCGCCAGGACCTGACTGGCCGCGCTCATCAGCATCTTGGGCGGACTCCCCGGCTCCGCGGCGCGATTGCGGCCGCCCCATCGGGCGATGGCTACGAGGACCGCGCTCACCGCACTCAGCGCGGGCTGCGCGGCGTCCAGGAGGTGCTGGGTGACGGCGCTGACCTCGGCGGGTGTCTTCGCCGCGGTGAGGGCGGCGAGGTAGGGGGCGATGTCCGGTGTCGACAGCGGCTGTTCGGGCAGAGGGTGCTCGGCAAGGAACGGCTTCGCGTCCCGTTTCGCCCACCGCAGCAGGTCGTTGTGAGTGGCGATGCCGGAGCGTGCGGCGGCGATCTGGTCGGCGTCGCGGCCGACGTTGTCGTACAGATCGAAGTCGGGGTCTCTCAGGGGGACTCCTCGGGGAGAACGTTCAGCGAGGGCGGGCTGGGGATGCCGCCGGGGAGGGCGGGGCCGGCCTCGGGCCGGTTGGCACCGAGCGAGTGTCGGCGGCCTGCCGCAGGTGCTTCGCGGCGCGGGCCAGGTGTGCGCGGCTCTCGGCGAAGCGGACGACGAGTTGATCCAGCGCGGTGTAGTGAGCCCGGGCGCGGGCAGGGCCCGCCGGCTGGTGCGTGAGGTCGGTGAGGATCCCGAGGCAGTGGACCGCGGCGCCGAAAGCGGCGAGCGCGGCACCGGCGGGCTCGGCTGCCCGCGCGAGCGCGAGCGTCGTGCGGCGCTGGAGCACCGTGACCTGGGCCGGGTAACGGGCGGCGGCCCGCTGTCGCAAGGCGCTCTCCCCGGTGAGGTAGCCCAGGAGGCGGGTCAGGTGGCGTACTTCGTCGTCGAGGATCTCGCTGAGCCCGGGGTCGGCGCGGATCTGGTCGGGCAGGGGAAGCTGGTCGGCGATGGTGTTGAGACGGTCGGCCACGTCGTGCAGCAGCGCGCGTTGATCCGCGTCGGAGGGCAGGAGGCGATGCATGCGCGGCCCGTTCTATCGCCGTGCTGCGGACGTCGGCTGCCGCGCGCTGGCGGGCGTGCCGGGTGCCGGTGTCGGGCGGTGGATGCGGGTGCCGGTGGCGGCCTGGCGGAAGTCGACGCCGATGCCGTCGGCGGTGAGCCGTTGTACCACCTGCTGCAGCATTACGGCCCGCGTCTCGGGGCTGTAGGCGAGGGGCAGGACGAACGCCGCCTGGTGCGGGTCGTACTGGAAACGGGCTGCGAACAGGGTGGTGCGGGCCGCGGGGGGCACGCTCGCATACGGGGCGCCCACGACACCGTCCGGATACCAGACCAGGGTGAGTGACTCGCTGGCTTCTCGGGCGGCGGTCCGGTGCGGCGGGTCGGGCTCGTTGCGGGCGGCGCACCGGACTGCGTTGAGAGCTTTGGTGTAGAGGGGCAGCACCCGGCGCGTGACCTGGACGGCTGCGCGGATCGGGTCATCGGGTACGGAGATGCCGTGCGGTTCGATCGCGTGGCGGAAGTGGTGGGGCTTGGCTTCGGCGGGCTTGAGCGGAGCCACGAGGAACTGCCGGGTGTGACGGGGACGACGGGCGATCCACAACTGCTGGCTACCGGGGCCGTGAGCGAGCACGGCGTGATGGAGCGGCCAGTCCTGGGGTGCCGAGTGGGAGGGGCCCCAGTCCCAGATCACGTCGGCGAGTGGCCACTGGTCTTCGAACGCGGGGTACTGCTGGAGTTCGGTGTGCCACTGGCCGGGGAGACGCGCGGCAAGTTCGGCGGCGAACGAGATGGTGGTGTGCGCGGGCAGGCGGGTCCTCCTTGGCGAAGAATGAAACCGGATACGGGCACGACGGCGTCACCGTGCGCGCCGCGGCGCCGCTGGTGGGAGGCCAGGCGGGGCAGGCGCCGGCGTACGGGAAGGGCCGGCTGGAGGCCGTGGCGTTGCAGGCACTGGGGACAGGGCCCGCATCCGGTCTTCGGCCACGTCCAGGACTTCGACGAGCTTGCGGATGTCCGCTGCGGCGTCGGCGAGGTCGTACGACAGGTCGAATCCGTCGTCATCCTCGGATTCCTTGGCCTTCTCCGCTGCTGCTTCGACGAAGTCGGCGAGCCGTTCCAGAAGACCGGTGTTCGGGTCCGCGATCTGGTGCAGGAGGGCGGCGGCGTCCGTATACGACTGGGATCCGTTGAGCTGGTCGGTCAGGGCGAGGATGGCGTCACCGTAGGCGGAGGCGGAGGCGGGGTCGGTGGTGTTGGGGATGGCGGGGGCCTTGGGTGTGTGGTGCGTCGTCGTGTCCGTGAGCGTGGGCGGGTTTGCGGTGGGCGAGAGGCGATGTGGCAGCAGCCCGAGCTGGGCGAGGCGGTGGTCGATCGCCTCGATCAGGGGTTGGACGCTGCCGCCGTGGCGGGCTTCTGGTTGCTCGGGGCCACCCGGGTAGGCGGCAGGAGCTGAGTCGTAGATGCGTTCGGACAGGCTTGACCGGTCGCTGATGCGCTCACGGGTCACGATCCAGCCCTCGGGGTCTCCGGGCGGGCGGTCGGAGGGCGGCTCCTGCGGCGGACCGATGATCAGGCAGCTGTCGTCAGGGAGTGAGACGCGCACGATGTAGGCGCTGAGGCCGAACTCAATGTCGCATGGCAGTCCGCGCGCCCGCAGCGGGGTGGTGATGTGCGCGTGGCGACGCCACAGCTCCTGCCACCACGGCATGTTCACGTCGCGGTGGTCGGGAAGCGGCGCGGGTGGAGCCGCGCGGGCGTCGGTGGGTTTCGCGTCGTCAGTGGCCACGGCTTTTCCTGCGGGACGCCGGTCGGTGTGGCGGTGGCGTTCGGCGAGCGAGGTCGGTTTCCGGCTTCGGAACTGGACTGAAGTCGAGTTCGTACTCGTCGTAGGCGGCGATCAGGTCGTGTTCCAGCTGGGCTTCGCGGTCGGCGAGCTGTGCCATGAGGTCGTCGTGCTCGGCCTGGCACTGCTGGTATTCGGCCCAGTCGGCGTCGCTGAAATGAGCGGTGCGGTTCAGAGCATTCCTTGGGGATGTGGGTGGATCGGGCTCCGGGCAGGCGCGGTCAGTGGTGGCGACCGCCCGGCCTGGTGGCGGAGGGGCTGGCGGGCTTTCCTGACGGATGAGCGTCGCGAGGAAGCGTTGGAAGCCGAGGTGGTCGTCAAGTTCCTTGTCCGCGTCGCGAAGTGATTCCGCGGTGTGCCGCAGGAAGGCGCGGGCTGAGGCGTGATCGATGACCAGGCGATTCGCGAGGTAGTGCCGGTCGGTCGGGTTGGCAGACCGGGGCAGGGCCACGGCACACTTCGCGGTCTCGGTGAAGTGCGGTGCTGCGTGGCTCGACATGGTCGCCGCAGTGCCGAGATGCTTCAGAACGGTGCTGTCGGCGCGGGTGGTGTGGTGTGGACTCCGGGCAAAGTCAGCGGCGAGCCGGAGGACATCGTGTGCGTCGGTGGCGTGCTGGAGCAGCGCGGTGTAGGAAGGCGCGGCCGGTACGTGACTGTACTCGTCCAGCAGCTCCTACTGCTGGGCAGCGTTGAGTAGTTTGTCCTTCATCGCGTTGAGGGCGCCGATAAGCTGGAGCACGTCGTCGCTCGGTATCAGGTCGCGTTGGAGGTCGGGCTTCACGGGCCTCTTGATCTCTCAGTGCATACGGGCGTCGGTGTCGAAGAGCGCTAGTTCGTGGCTGTGCAGGAGGTGCTGCACGATGAAGCTCCGACCTGCGACTTTCCACAAGCCGCGTCCTCGGTTGAGGTGCGCGATGGCGTCCATCTCGACGGAGGTCAGGCCGAGCAGGGAGGCCGCGGCGCGGAGCTGGTCGGTCTCCTGGCGGTAGATGATCCGGGTGCTGCAGTCGGCGAGGAGTCCTTCCGCCAGGGCCCGGCCTTGTGATCCGGCGTCGCCTGCGGTGAGCAAGTCGCTGAGCCGGTGGATCACCATGAGGTTGGCGATGCCGAGACCGCGGGAGAGCTTCCACTGGGCCTGCATCCGCTGGAGCAGGCCGACGTGTCTCATGAGGCGCCACGCCTCGTCGTAGACGATCCAGCGTCGCCCGCCGCCGGGGTCGGAGAGGGCGGATTCCATCCAAGCAGAGGCGCAGGTCATCGCGAGGACGAGGGCGGTGTCGTCACCGGAGCCGCCGAGGCGGGACAAGTCGATGGTGAGCATCGGCGCGTTCGGGTCGAAGCTCACGGTGGAGGGGGCGTCGAACATGCCGGCCAGGTCACCGTGGACCAGGCGCCGCATGGCGTGGGCCAGGTCGCGGGCGGCGTCGCCGAGTTGGCCCGACATCATCCCGGCGGCCTCGACCAGCGCGTGGGGGTTGTTGAGGGTGGCGGCGATGTCGACGAGGAGCGGGGTGCGGTGCATCTCAGCTGCGCGGATGACGACGGCGTCGAGAGCGACGTCCAAGGCGGTGTGCTCCATGGGCATCAGGTCCCGGCCCAGGACGGTGCGGGCAAGGGAGCCGAGCAGGAGCAGGCGTCGTTTGCGGACCTCCCCGACCCAGTCGGCCTCGGACACGCTCTCCGGCCGCGGGGCCGCGTCCAGGGGATTCAGACGTCCGGGCAGTCCGGGACCGAGGGCAACGGACCGGCCCCCGAGGGCTTCCGCGACCGGCGTCCACTCGCCCTTCGGGTCGCACGGAACGTAGACCCGGTATCCGAAAGCGACCGATCGCAGCGCGAAGGACTTGGCCAGCGCGCTCTTGCCCTGGCCGATCACGCCGGCGAGCAACAGGTTCGGGTTCGTGAATCCCTCGACGCGGCCGTACAGCGCGAAGGGATCGAAGACGAACGACGCTTCCGCGTGGACGTCGCGGCCGATGTAGATGCCCTCGGCGCCGAGTCCGCCTTCGGCGAGGAAGGGATAGGCGCCGGCCGCGACCGCGGTGGTCATGCGGTGGGCGGGCACCTTCAGCCGGTTCCCGCGCGCGGAGGCAGGCCCGGGGCGTCCGCCCGCTGGGTAGAGCGCGGCGGGCATCTGGTGCTCGGCGGCCGTGCTGTCGCTCTGGTGGGTGCTGGCTTCGGCGCGGGCTTTGGCGATGGCCTCGGCGAGCTGGCGGCGGGCGGCCTTGCGGCTGGCGCGGTCGGTGCCGTGGGGGGTGAACAGCGGGCTGGCGGACGCGCGGCGGGCGCGACGGGCGGGCCGGTGGCTCATCGGAGGCCCTCGATTCTGCGGGTGGTGCTCATCGCACGCAGGCCGTGGTGTGCGGGCGGAGGTCGGTGGGGGTGGTCTTGCGGCGGACGATGTGGCCCGCGGCGAGGTGGCGCTGGCAGATGGTGAGGAAGGGCGGTCCTTCCGGGAGCTGCTCGGGACGGCATTTTGTGGAGTCCGTGTGTGCGACCGGCAGGAGGTGGAAGGCCGTGTGGATCTCGTTGGTGGCCTGCCATAGTCGGGTGTGCGCTTCGGCAAGGTGGCGGCCCGCTCCGGGATAGGGGGGCCGCGCTGCCTCGGCCAACTGGTCCAGGAGCTGGTGCAGTTGGACGCAGTGGGCGTGGAGCGTGTCGAGGTGGGTGCGGTCCACAGGTCTCGGCTGTGGCGAACGGCTCAGGGCCCGGGTGTGGTGGCGGATTCCGGCGGTGGCGGCCCGCAGGTAGGGATGTGAGGTGGTTTCAGCGGGACGTGGCTGGGTCAATGAGGTGTCCTTGCCGCCGAGGAGGCGGGAGTGGGGGCCGGTGGCATGGCGGTGACGGGAGCGGCAAACCGGGCGGCGGAGGGCAGCGTGGTGTCGGGCGGGGACGCAGCGGTTCGTTGTTCGCTGCGGAGGTCGGCGAAGTGGCCGCGTGTCGGGAGGCCCGGGTGACTCTGTTCCGGCAGGTAGACGATGTCCACGCCCGTGCTCTGGTACCACTCGTGCCAGCTCGGAAGGCCGGCCAGGACCAGGGCGGCGTCGTTGAGGCTGGTCGCGTTGACGACGAAGGTCGTCGGGGCTTCGCCGTCGTGTCGCTCACGACCGGCGAAGGTGAGGGCGAACGCCCGGGGCGCTGTCGGGCCGACGAGGGTGGTGAGGCGGTCGATGACGGTGTCGAGGTGGTCGCTGGCCTCGACGGCGGTCTTGATCCGGACCTTGTCGTAGTCGTCGGCCTGGTCCTCGAACACGTAGCCGTCGGGATCGCGGTAGGGGGCGAGGAGGGTCTGGTGGCGGGCGGTCAGCTCCTGGCAGGAGGAGAGCAGGCTCCGCAGCTCGTGTACCAGGTGGTCGTGTTCGGTGATGGGTATCAGCGGATGTCCCGGCAATCGGAAGGCTTACAGAGTCGTGCGGGCGAGGGGGAGCGCTGCGACAGTGAAGGCATCGGGCTGCTGGAAGAGCAGGCGCCGCAGGTCGACTCCGGCGGTGACGGCGGCGGTCTCGATCTGTGCACAGGCGGCGTCCAGGGCCGCGTCGGTGTCGGCGGTGACAGTGACCAGACCGGTCAGGGCCACGTCCGCGTGCCCGGCGATGAGCTGGCGCTCCCGCGTCTTGACGTCGGCGTACTCGACGGAGTCTTCCTCGCTGTCGACCTGCCCCCGGCGGGCCCTCTCGGTGGCGTCGGCGATGATCGCCGCCTTCTTCCGCTGGACATCCCGCAGCGCGGACTCAAGCCCCTGCGGCGCATATATAAGAGAGAGGCTGCGCCGCACGCCGGCCGTGAACATAATCCCGTGCAGGAAGCCGGCCCCCATTTCAATGCGCGGCCAGTTCTCCACCCAGTACGTCGCGTGCCGTGCGCTGTCGGTGGCGAGACGGTCGATCTCCTCGACCTGGACAACGGGGCCAGCGGCTGCGGGGTCGGCTTCGGCACGGCCGGTCTCGGACCACTGCTGGAGTGCGGCGAGCGCGTTGGGGTCGTAGGCGGTGCGGATGACGGCGGCGATCTCCCGCGCGCTCAGCCACCCGGTGACCTGGAGGCCGGCGCTGCGGGCAGCTTGGGCGATGGACGCGGTCGTCTGCTCCATGACGGTGAACGCCCCGGGTAGACCCCCGCTGGCCTGGCTGATCAGACGCCGGGCGGCCCTGAGGTCGAGGGAGATGGCGAGGTAGGTCTCGTGCGGGGCGGCGGCGGGACCGGCCGAAGCGACCAGCTCGGAGTAGATCTGCCCGGCGACCGGGGCCTGGGGCTGGCCGTTCTGTGTCCAGTGGCGGGTGAGGGTGTCGCCGCTGTCGGGGACGGTGCGCTCCAGCACCTGCACGGTGGCGACGTGCCCCGTGCGGGCGATGCCGGCAAGCGCGCGCCCCCAGGCCGTGACGTTGTGGTTCTGGGTGGCGGGGTCGAGGAGGGCGAAGGCGCGGCCGGAGACGCGGGCGATGGCGGTCAGGGTCTGTTGGTGCGGGTCGTGGATGGCTGCTGCGCCGTTGGCGGAGTCGCCGGGCGTGACGACCTTGAGGGAGGCGGCGGCGCCCGGCAGGTGGAGCAGCCCGTTCTGCCGGGGTCGGGTGACGGGCCGGGCGAGCCAGAGCGTCTGGCCGGTGCGGCGGCGGTGCGCGTACCGGGTGACGATCGGCGCCCAGTCGATGAGGGAGCGGCCGTGCCGACGGATCGCGACGAGTGCACCAGAGGCGGCCCACAGCGGTGTCAGGGTGATGGCACCGAGCAGTCCGGTGGAGATCACCGTCATCAGCAGCAGGGCCAGCGTGCAGGAGAGGAGGATGAGTTGGGGCAGGGAGAGGCCGAGGAGGATGCCGCGGCGCGACCGGTGCGGAAACTTCACCGTGACCGGGGCGACGGAGAGATCAGTCAAGGGGCGGGTCCTGGAGGGCGCGGGTGGAACCCGGGGGCGGGAGGGAGCGTGCACGTCCCGCCCCCGGGGGTCGGTCAGGGGATCAGAGGCCGGTCGGAGGCGGCGGCGGCCCGCTCGCCCCGCTGGACGGGGCGTCCAGCGTGCCGGAGGACGGCGGTGCGCCCTGCGGCGGCGGGGTTGTGATCGGAGGGGTGGACTGCCAACCGCCGCTCTGCCCTGATGCGGCACTCGTGCCGGATCCGCCAGGTCCCGGGCTGCCTCCCGCCTGGCCGCTGGTGTCGCTGGACACCCTGGTCGGCGCGGGCTGGACGGCCTTCTCCAAACCTGATTTGACCGCGTCGCCTCCGGGCGAGGCACCCGTTCCGTCGCTCTGCGAGCTTTCCTTGCCCTCGGCGCCTCCGCCGGTCGGGTTGGCGGCGACGTCGCCGGGGAAGCCTCCGCCGTCGGGGCCTTGGGGTGCGGCACCTGCGCCGGCAGCGGCGCCACCGGTTCCGGCGGTGGCTGCGGCAGCGGCGACCTTGCGGGCGGCCTTCTCGGCGTGGGCCCGAGCGATCTGTGCACCGGATCCGCCGGCACGGTGGATGGATTCGCCGTCGGTGCCGTCGGCCGCCCAGTGCACGAACTTGAAGACCGCGTACGGGCACAGCAGCACCAGGATCATGATCACGATGCCGGACATGACGTCAGCCAGGGCGGCGGTGCCGTCCTTGGCCTCGGTCTTGCCCATGGCGGCGATGCCGAGTACGAAGATCACGGTCATCAGGAGCTTGGAGACCACGAGGGTGGCGGTGGCTTCGATCCAGCCCTTGCGCCAGCGCCGGGCGACTTCCCAGCCGCCGCCGGCGGACGCGAAGACGGCGAGGGTGACCATGACGAGGATGCCGACCTTGCGGACCATCATTACGCACCAGTAGAGGAAGGCGCCGATGGCCGCGCCGAGCCCGGCGACGACCGCGACGAGCCAGCCGAGTCCGGACAGCGATCCGATCTGGCTGACCTTCACGATGCGGCGCACGGCGGTCTCGATGTTCAGGTGTGCGGTCTTGAACAGGCCATCGGAGACGGCGTCGACGACGTCGACGGCCACCGTGGTCAGGGCGATGGCGCAGAAGGCGAACAGGACGCCGCTCATGGTGCCGGTGAACGCCTGTGTCAGCGCTTGCCCGTCGCGCCGGATGGCGGCCCGGACCAGCTGTGCGCAGAGTGCGGCGACCAGCAGGACCAGGCCCAGTGGCAGCAGCATCTCGTAGTTGTCACGGAACCATCCGGCGTTCAGATCCACCTTCGTGGTGGTGTCGACCGCCTCGGCGGCCAGATCGGCTGCGGCGGCGGCCAGTTCACCGGCGGACTTCGCCATCCAGTCACCGATGGCCTTGCCGGGGTCGGATGCGAAATCCACCGCGTCACCGGCCGCGCACAACTTGTCGGCCAGGGGGTAATCACAGAAACCCACGGGGAGTTGCTCCTCCTTTCCTGTCTCAGGCGCGGGTCACTGCGTGACGCTCGGAGCGATGGCGGCCAGGGTGCAGTCGTGGTCCGGGCGGCACTGGACGGCGAGGGTCACGGCCCGGTCCTCGGCCCCTGAGCCGCCCTTCTTCCAGCTCAGCGTCTGCTTGCCGTTGACGGTGACGACGTAGATGTACGCCTCGGTGATCGCGGAGGGGTCCTCGGCCAGGGCCTGCTTGAACGCGCCGGGGTAGTGGCCCTCGGTGACGTGGGCGGTTGCGTGCTGGTCCTGGTCGGCCATCCTCGACCACAGGACCGGGTCGGGAACCTGGCCGGAGACCGAGGCCCAGTCGGCGTACTTGGTCTCGGTGGTCATCCAGGCGCGCATGCCGGCGAGCTGCTGGTCGCGGCTGGTGTCACGGGTGTCGTAGGACCACAGCATCCGGGCCGCTGACTTGGCGTAGGCGACCGGCTCGGAGATCTGCGGCGGCTTGGGCACCGACCCGGATCCGGAGGCAGGCTTCGGTGCGGCCTCGGAGGAGGACGGGCTGCTGGCCGGGGCAGGCGCCGCAGTATCCGGAGCCGGGTGGCTGTTCCCGCCTCCGGTCAGCAGGGCGACGACCCCGGCGATGGCGAGCAGGACGGCGACGGCGGCGGCGACGATCGCGATGCGCCGGTTCGCCGACCACCCCGTGCCGTACGAGGACAGTGAGAGGGAGGGGGATCGTTTCCGCATCAATGGACCTGCGAGCCCAGGCCGGAGAAGAAGGTCACGATGCCGTTCGCGGCACCCAGACCGAGGGCGGCACCGGCGGCGATCACAGCGCCCTTCTTCCCGTTGGCCTCGGCCTGGTGGCCCCCGGTGTGGTGGCCCCAGGCCCAGACGCCGAGCGAGACGGCGAGGGCGCCGACGACGGCGATGATCCCGAACATGTTGATCGAGTTGACGACGTTCTTCAGCACGCTCAGGCCGGGCAGGCCACCCCCCTTGGGCGAGATTCCTGGGTCGTAAGCGAGCTGGATGACGCGGTCTGCGAGAAGGACGGACATAGGGGTGGTGGGGCTCCTTGCATACGCGGGCCCAGCGGGGGCCGGCGGGGAAGGCGAAAGCGGAAGGGGAGGTGCGCGCAGGGCGCGGAAGCGGCCGCGGGGCCGGGCCGCCCGGGGCGATGCCGGGCGGGTGCGGCGTCAGAGGACGCGGCGGGCGGCGAGGATCGTCCAGTCCTTGATCGGGGTGATCCGGACCGGCTTGGTGGTGCGCGGCGCCTCGATGACGAGGCCCTCGCCCATGTACATGCCGACGTGCTCGGGCCGTGTGGCGCTACCGCGGCTGAAGATCAGGTCACCGGGCTTGAGATGGGCGGGAGGGACTGCCTTGCCCTCGTGGACCTGCGTGTACGTGGTGCGCGTGAGCGTGACGCCGGCGTGCGCGTACGCCTGCTGCATCAGAGAGCTGCAGTCGCAGCGGCCCATGGGGTCGGGACCGTGCGCGTTCGTGCAGGATCCGCCCCACTGGTAGAGCGTGCCGAGCTGCTGCATCGCCCAGGCGATGGCCTTACGGGCCTTCGGATCCGCGTCCTTGGGGATCGCGTAGCCCTTCGGGACGCTCCCCTCGGGGATGCGGCCGAACCCGAAACCGTCCGCGCAGCCGGTCGCACTGGTCGACGGCTCCTTGTCCGCGCCCTTGCCGCCCGCGTCACCGCCGCCCGGGAAGGTCTTGGCGATGGCGGCCTGCAACGCGGTGGCCAACTGCTCCCACTGCGCGTATGCGTCCGGCAGGCCGGACTTCTGGACGGCTTGGGCGGCCTGGGTGACGGTCATCTGCTGCCACCCGCTCACCTTCAGCAAGTGCTTGTAGAACTGCTCGCTCGCGTAGGTGGGGTCGCGGATCTGCTCGGCGCTGCCCCAGCCCTGGGAGGGACGCTGCTGGAACAGACCGAGGGAGTCGCGGTCGCCGTAGGCGAGGTTGCGCAGTCGGCTCTCCTGCATCGCCGTGGCGAGCGCGATGATCTGTCCCTTCTTGGGGACGTCGAGGGAGAGGCCGGCGGCCACGATCGTCTGGGCGTTGGGGACCTGCTCGGCGGGCAGGTCCAGGCCCTCGACGTGCACGTCCTTGCCGGACGCGCCGTCGAGGATCTTGGTTACCTGCTCGGCGACCTTGTCGCTGTCGATGTCGCTCAGGCAGCTGGTGAAGGAACTGCTGCTCTGCACGGCGTCGGCCGAGGAGGCCAGCATCATGCCGATGCCGGCGATCAGGATCGGGGAGAGGAAGACGACGCCGATGCCGGCGGCGGGCCCCTTCAATCCGAGCGGACCGCTCGCCGGTCAGCGGACATGGGTGGGTAGTGAGACGTCATGAACGTGTCCTTGGGGGTGCGGTGTCCGGTGTGCCGCGTGCGCGAGGCGTTTCGGAAGGGCGCGGCGGCCGGGGTGGGCGATCGGAGGCGGGCCGGTGCGGGGCGAGTTGCCGCTCGCTCCGTGCGGCCGGGCCGGTGAGCTAGGCGTGCCAGGGCAGGGGGTACCTCCGTGAGGTGTGGCGTGGGAGTAGCCAGCGGCGGTGTGCGCCGGGCGGTTCAAAAACAGTAGGCGCGGATCGGCGGTTGACCAAAAAGTCGGCGTGAGGTGCCGGAAACCGATACCTCGGCAGGGCACTTCTTGGTCGTCGGCGGTTTCGCCTCTACAGTTTTTGGATTCCCCCTCGCCCTCCTCGGTCTGCGGCCCTGGGCTTCTGCATGCCCACTTCCGGCCCGCGAGGACTCCTGCGCGAGGCGGTTCTTTCCCTCCGCGTTTCCGCACCCGAATCGGGGTTCATCTTTGCCTTTTTCCCTGCACCAGGGCGACGCTCTGGCCGTTCTCTCCGGCCTTCCGGACGGCTGCGTCGACTCCGTCATCACCGACCCGCCGTACAACAGCGGCGGCCGGACCGCGAAGGAGCGCACCACGCGCTCCGCGAAGCAGAAGTACACCTCTGCCGACGCCAAGAACGACCTCGCCGACTTCACCGGCGAGAACATGGACCAGCGCTCCTACGGTTTCTGGCTGACGCAGATCATGACCGAAGCGCACCGCCTGACGAAGACCGGTGGGACCGCGCTGCTGTTCACCGACTGGCGTCAGCTCCCGACCACCACGGACGCGATCCAGGCGGCCGGATGGCTGTGGCGCGGTGTCCTGGCCTGGCACAAGCCGCAGGCCAGGCCCCAGAAGGGCCGGTTCACCCAGAACTGTGAGTTCATCGTCTGGGCCAGTAAGGGGCCGATCGACGGCTCCCGGAACCCGGTCTATCTGCCTGGCATGTACTCGGCGTCGCAGCCGTCGGGTGCGAAGCGCCAGCACATTACGCAGAAGCCGGTCGAGGTGATGCGCGAGCTGGTCAAGATCAGCCCCGAGGGCGGCACGGTCCTCGACTTCTGCGCCGGCTCCGGCTCCACGGGCGTTGCCGCCCTGCTGGAAGGCCGGGACTTCATCGGCGTGGAGAAGACCGAGCACTACGCGTCGATCGCGGCCGACCGGCTCACCGAGACGATCCGCGCGACCCTCACGCAGGACGACGTGGTTCTCACCGCCTGAGCCGCGTCCTTGCCCGCCGCCAAGGCGACCAGCCCTCACGCGCAGCCGTCGGCGAATACCGCCGGAGCACCATGCAATTCGCCGGCGGCGCCGCGCAAGGACGCCCCCGCATTTCCCTCATTCCGCGTCTCGTAGGAGGCCGAACTTCTCAATGCCCGAATCCGTAAAACCTTCTGGCGATGGAGAGTTGGAGCCGATTCGTATCCCGGATCCGCAGCTGGAGGGAATCGAAGCGAGCGTGCGGCGGCTCATGGAGCAGTCGGCGCAACAGGCCCAGCAACTCGACCACCTCGCGTCCGCCCCAGCGCCGGGCGGAGCGCCGTTCGCCGCGTTCGGCATGCCGGGACTCGGCGGCCCGCCGGCCGCCGCTCCACCCGAGCCCCGCCCGATCCTGGAACTGGACGGAGAGGAACGCGAGGACGAACTCGACGCGCTGTCCGACTGGGTCGACGACTTCTTCCTCCCGGTCTACGGAGCAGAGGTCACCACCGCAGCGCCCTGGTGCCTGCAATGGCAGGAGCACGACGACGTCGTGGCCTGGCTCCATGCCCTGTGGCTCGCCTACCAGCACCACAAGGACCCCGAATCCGGGCTCTCCGGTCTGTTCGTGTGGCACCGGGACTTCCTCACCCACGCCGTCGCGGCGATCCGCGCACCGGGCGGACCGCTGTCGGCCTGCATGACCTCTCCTGACCGGCCCGCACACCGTCTCCTGCCCGGCCCGCCGCCCTCCGTGCGTACGGAGACAGCGGCCACGGCACAAGCCGCAGGGCCCGCCGAGCCGGACGAGTCGACGTCATGACCGCGGGGCAGGGACAGCCCGCATTCGCACTGAGTTTCGACCCCCGGGCGCTGACTGATCTCCTCCAGGCCCCCAGCGACATCCGCGACCTCACCCTCGCCTACCTGCAGGAAGTCGTGAACGCGCAGCGCTTCGGGCTACGCCTCGACGGCGACCTGGAGGGCTTCAGGAAGCTGTTCGTCGACGCGCGCAAGGACTGGCGAGTCGTCTACGCCGTCCGCCCGGCGCCCGCGGAATCCGCCCACCACAAGGAGATCCACGTCGTCGCGATCCGGCCGCGCGCGGGCAACGACGTCTACGACGAGGTCGGCCGCAGACTGGGCATGACTCGCCGGCCGCTGAGCGCCCGCACCCACGCGGCACGCTCCCGTTCCCCGCAGCTGACCACCCGCGCGCCCGTTCCCCGGCCCGCTCCGCCGCCCACCGCGACGCCAGGTCTGCCCCGTCCCGCACCGAACCCCGCGCACCACCCCACTCGCTGAACGCACGGAGCGCCGCCTATGCCCCCTGAACTCGCGCCGACACCCGCCCGGCGCGCGGTCTCCCCGCTCGACCATCGCCTCGAAGCCGCCACCGGGCACGACATCGACACCCTGTGGGCCTACCCCGACCGCGGCGTTCTCGACGAGCAGCACGCCCAACTGGTGGACCGGCACAGGGAACTGGCCAAGACCCAGACTGGCGTCACCTTCTACCTGTGCCTCCTCAACCGCCTTTCCAGCGGTGAGTTCGACGTCGACGGCTCCCTGCTCACGCGCATCGACCGCACCGCGGACCAGCTGGAAAAGGCTGCCGACGCGCGGGACGCCGCTGCCCGCGCGGTGCTCGCCGCCCTGGAACCCATCGAAGCCGCAGCAGCGTCCACCGCGCCCGACCCGCAGCAGCTCTCAACAGACGACCAGGCGGCGCTGCTCGCCATCGCCGGCGGCGCCAAGCTCTACGAACACCTGCTGACCGGCCGGATGTCCGTCACAGCCGCCTCCGGCACCCGCATCCCCCACGCCAAGCTACGGCGACTGGAGGACGCCGGCCTGGTCGCCCGTGACACCGCCCACCCCGTACACGCAGGCCAGCCGGTCGCGCTCACCGACGCCGGACGCACTGCGCTGTTCGCCGCCCGCCGGAGCCCCACGGCGCAGGCGCCGAAGGTCCCAGCTCGACCCGGCACATCGCCGTCCACTCCGGCGCAGCGGCGCTGAATTCCCCCGAAAAGCTCTTGTTGTCTCCCACTGAACCGGCGCCGCTTTGGAAGTCCATCCCCCAAGTCGACTTCGATCTGGACGACCTCGACGCTGACGAGGAGAAGTACCTCGGCTTCGGTGGGCGAGGCCCTGCAGTGGCGCGACGACCGGCTTGCCGGCGAGGCCGGCTCTCTCCCGCCGGTACGTCCCGGCAGCCGCCCGGCCGGTGTGGCGAAGGCCCCTGCTCCGCGCCCGCCCGGGCCGTTGGCGCTGAGCGCTCAGCCCGACGTGGGTGGCGCAACATAGCCGACGATCGCCGGTTGGCCAAACCGGCGATTCTCCGGACTCTTATACAGCCGGCGGGACAACCCCCGCGGCGCCCTTCCGCACATTCCCCACGCCTTTTCGGAGGTTTCTTCCGCATGCGCTCCACCCGAATGGCCATATCCGCGGCGATGCTCGGCGCACTCGCGCTGCCGGTGCTGTCCGCCACCACTGCCAGCGCGGCACCGACCGGCGTCAAGGGTTGGGTCTCCGGCACGTACGTCTACCGCGACGTCCGTATGTGCCTGGGCTGACCGGACTTCAGCACGTCCCGGCAAGCGGCTGATCCGCCGGGTACGGGCGCCCCGGGCATTCCCCCCATGCATCGGCCCGGGCGCCCCTCATAGTCCCCAAGGGATTGGCCTTTCCAGAACAGGAGATCCCCTTTGTCTGACGGCATATCCGAGGATTCTGCGGATGTCGTGGGTGTACTCACGGAACGGATCGAAGCGTGCTTCGGCATGGGCATGGACCAGTTGAAGGCCGCGGTCGCCGCTGCGCCGACCGCGAATCCTGACGCCACCGACGTCGTCAAGTGGCACGGCCTTCTCGTCGAGGCCCAGTTGGTGCTGGAGCGCGCGGAGGACGACCTCCTCGCCGCGCTGCAGACCCAGCCCAGCGAGGTCGACGACCCGACGATGGGCCTCGCCCAGCGGGTGAACGCTGCCGTCACCGCCCGCGACGGCCGGGCCCTGGTCGTGCGATGGCTCCTCGACCCGGACCTTCCGGCGAAGAAGGACCTCGCCGCAGAGCGCCTCGCCCGCCGGCCCCGCACAGGGCCGGCGGTGCAGACCAGCGCCCCCAACCGGCCCGCGGGTACAGCCGCACCGGCGACGGCGTGGCGATCGGCAAGGGCCGCCCGATGAGCCGGGACAAGGCCAGCACCATGGACGCCGACCTGCAGAAGATCTTCGGGAAGCCGGTGCCCGACCTGTATGAGGCGGCTGCCGGCCACGATGCCTCGCCCGCGCTCGCCCGTGCCCTGGAACTGCGGTCCTTCCTGGCGCTCACCGAGGAGCAGGTCGCCCGCGTCCGCGACCGCGTCCACGCCGACATGGATCCGGGCCGCGACATGGGCGAACTGTCGGCGGACAAGCTCCGCTTCGACGCGCAGTGGCTGGATGCCGCACTGGAGGCCCGCGACGGCTACCGCGCCGCCCTCGGCGAGCTGCTGCGCACCATGCCCCCGCCCGCCCAGCAGGCCCGGCCCCTCCGCACGGCACAGCTCAGGGCCACCGCAGCCCTGCCCCCGTCTGCCGCTCCGGCACCCCAGCGTGCCGGGGCGGCCCGGGCCCGCCGACCGTGAAAGCCCCCGATTGCTCCACCCCACGTCCACCGACATAGCCGGACGGATCGAGGACCTGTACGGCGCACCGCTCGCCGACCTCGAAGCCCACGCCCAGGACCAGCCGCCCGGCATGCTCTCCGCCCTGCTCGGCATGCACGACGACCTCGCCCTCGCCGAGCGCAGCATCGACTTCCACCGCGACCACCTCGCCCGGCTCATCCACCCCGAACGGCAGATCGGCCCGCACGAGGTCTCCCACCTCCTCGACGGTGCGCGCCGCCTCGCCGAAGCCGTCGCCGTCCGCGAGGTCCAGGTCAAAACGGTCGCCGCCGTCCTGCAGAGCCTGGCCCGCGTCCCGGCCCCGACCCCGCCGACTCCCTCGCCGCCTGCTCCGGCTCCGCCTCTTGCGGCCCCGAGTCCGGCGCACAGCCGCTGACCGCAGGCGATCCCCCCTTTCCTTCACCCAGGAGTTCCTCCCTTGGCCATCACCGCTCTGCCCCCTGGCACTGACGCCGACATCGCCCGGGTCACCGAGGCCCTCGCCATGATCACCCCGCGCTGGAATGTGAGGATCCTCCTTGCCCTCTCCGGCCCGCCGCTGCGCTACAGCGAGCTGGCGGCCAAGGTGTCCTGGCTGCAGAACGGCCAGCTTCACCCCAAGCTCAAGGTGCTGTGCGACGCCGGACTCGTCGAACGCACCGAACACACCGCACGGCATGTGACCTACGGCCACACCGAACGTGGCGCTGCGCTGCTGCCGGTCCTGCCGTTGATCGTTACCTGGGCCGAGGAACATCTGGAGAACGCGGACGGCCCGCTGGCCGCGATCGAGCAGATCGAGGACAGCCTCACCCTGCTCACCCGGCGCCATGCCGCCGCCATCCTATGGGCGCTGAGGTCCCGCCAGGAGGTCAGCGGCCGGGCTCTGGCCCGGATCGTGATGCCCAGCAGCGACTGGACCAACATCTACCCGCCGCTGCGCCAGCTTGTCGCCGACGGCCTGGTCGACACCGACGGCATCGGCCGGCCCTACCGGCTGTCTGCGGCCGGCGACGGCCTGGGCCCCGTGCTCGGCACCCTGTCCGCATGGTCCGCCGGGCAGCCCCTCGAACAGGCGGCCCAGCACCCGGTCTGGGGCCACCCGCAGGCGGAGCCCGCGCCGAGGCAGTGGCTCAGCAGCCAGTCACGGCCGGCCCCCACGGCACTCCCACCCGCCCGGATACCCCAGTCCTCTCCGGCCTGGCACAACGGTGATCTCTTCTCGCACGCCACGACCGCCCGCCCGCAGGCAGCCATCCCGGCGGGAGGCCCGCGCCGATGAACAGCCCCTTCACTGCTGCCGAAGTGCGCCACGCTGTCGAACTGCTCGCCTCGCGCCCCCTGGTCCGCCTGGTCACCGAGATCGACGACAACGGCGCCATACCGCCGCGACGACTGGCCGGCATCCTGCCCGACCTCTCCACGCACCAACTGGGCAGTGCGTCTGGCATGGCCCGCGCTCACGGTCTCATCCGGACCGCGCCCGGCACCGGTCTGGAACTGACCGAGCCCGGGACGGAGTTGGCCGACGTGTACGACGCGATGGCCCGCTGGGCCCGGCGTCACGCCGTCCCGGCCCCCGTCTGCGAGTTCAGCAGCCGCATCCGACACGTCCTCGGCCTGTTGGCACCATCGCTCACCACCGAGCGAGTCGGCGGTCCCTCCCCGCGGACCGGCGACAAGGCCGAGGCGGGCCTGGCCCATTGCCGCATGCTCCTGAGCCAGTGGCTGGCCGACAATCCCCAGGTGGCCAGGGTGTCTGAGCCTGAGCCGGTCGCGTGAGCGCAGCGGTCACACCCCGGTACGCACGCCACACCGGCGGGCTGATGCGCAGCGTCTACCTGCCGCGCACGGCGGACGCGTTGGCGTTCGCGATGTCCACCTACGGCGTCCCGTTGCTCGTCCTGGCCACGACGCGCTCCGCCGCGCTGACGGGCGCCGCCTTCGCCCTGGAGTGGATCCCGCGGCTGGCTGCGGTCGGGTGGGCCGGATCGCTCGTTGACCGGCGCGGTGCCGCGGCGGTCTTCCACCTGGCCTCCCTGGGCCGGGCGCTGGCCCTCGCCGTCGGCGCGGTTCTGCTCCACTTCCGCCCGTCCGGCACCGTGGCGAGCGCGACCGTGATGGTGCTGGCGGCGACGACCGGCGTGCTCACCGAGTTCAGCTATATCGCGGCCGAGACCGCGGGCGCCGCCGCCGGACGCCGAGCAGGACGGCGGGCCCACCGTGTCCAGGCCGTCCTGCTCGGCATCGACCAGACAGCGACCCTGGCCGGTCCGGCGCTCGCCGGAGTGCTCCTGCTCGCTGGCCCGCCGACGATGCTCGCGGTGATCACCATGCTCTCGCTGCTTGCCGCGCTGCTCGCCCTGCGCACCCCTCCCTCACCCGTGACACCGGCCCATGCACCAAAGGGACAGTCCGGCGCCGGACTGCTCACGGGGTGGCGCACCATCCGATCGCTGCCCGCGCTCGGCTGGCTCGTGACCGGGCTGACCCTGTCCAACCTGGCCACCGGCCTGCTCCAGGCGGCCGGCCCCGTGATCGTCGTCCAGCACTTCGGGCAGTCCACCACCGCAGTCGGCCTGGTCTGGTCCACCGCTGCCGCAGCGACGCTCCTCAGCGTCACGCTCTGCCGGTTCACGCTCGACCGCCTCGGCCTGTGGCCGGTCGGCGCCACCTGCGCCGCCCTCGCCTCCCTCGGCTGTCTCGCCGCTGCCCAGGCCCCCGACTACCGGTCCTACCTCGTCCTGGTCGCGGTCCTCATGGCGGGCGAAGGCGGCATGACGGCCGTCCTGCGCACCCTGCGCTCCCGCCTGATCCCTCCGGAGAAATTCGGCAGCACCCTGTCGGCGACCATCCTCATCCTCCTGCTGCCCTTCCCCGTCGCCGGCGTGCTCACCGCCCTCACCCCGACCGACGCACTGGGCCACGTCATCACTATCTGCGCCGCGCTGCAGGCCCTCGGCCTGTTCTGTGCCTTCGCCCGCCTGCGAACCGATCCCGCCCTGCGCACCTGACCCCGCTGCACCCCCAGTTTGTGGAGAACTGCATGTCCATCGCCGCCCTCGGATCGCACCGCGCGACCGGCCGCACCATCACCGAGCAGTTCCACGCCTTCGACGCCCACAACCCGCACATCTACCGGGCCCTCGAACGCATGGCCGCTCGCCGCCTGGCCGCCGGCGCCACCCGGGTCAGCTTGAAGGACCTGTTCGAGGACCTGCGCCGCCAGCTCCCTGACGGAGTCGACGGGCTGAACAACAACTACACCGCCCTCTACGCCCGCCGCTTGATCAGCGAACACCCCCGCTGGGCTGCAGCGTTCGAGCTGCGCCGCCGCCGTGCCGCCTGAGACACCCCTTCGCCTCTCGTCCCGCCGCCCACTGATACGGAGAACCTCTTCTTGTCCGCTCGTCCCCTCGTGCTCGTCGTTTCTCCCGGCGACGAGACCTATCGCGGCTACTGCCTGGAGCAGGTGGCCGCCGCGTACGACGTCGTCCTTCTCACCGGCACCGAGCCGTCGTGGGAGAAGCTGTTCATCGTCGACCACGCCGTGGTCGATCTGGGCGACCCCGCAGCGCTGCTCGCCGGCGGCCGGGCGCTGGCCGGGCGCCACGACCTTGCTGGCGTGGTCACCTGGGACGAGTGGCACCTCGTCGCCACCGCCCGACTCGCCCGCGCACTCGGTCTGGCCTCGCCGCCCGTCGAGGTGATGCGGGCCTGCCGCAACAAGGCCACGGCTCGCACCCTGTTCGCCCGCCACGGGGTGCCCTCGGCCGCCTCGATGAAGGCACGGACCCTGCTGGAGGCCGGCCTGGCGACGATGACCCTCGGCCTGCCGGCGGTCATCAAGCCCGCGGCGTTCGCGGGCAGCATCGGCGTGATCCGCATCGATGAGCCCGAAGAACTGCCCGCCGCGTTCGCGTTCGCCTCGGCCGGCGCCAGCCGCAGCCGCGAAGACACCGGCGTCCTGGTCGAGGAGTGCCTCGACGGGCCGGAAGTCTCGGTCGAATGCGTCACCCACCGCGGCGTGACCACGGCAGTCGCCGTGACCCGAAAGCACCTGGGGCCCGCACCGTACTTCGACGAGACCGGCCACACCGTCGACGCCGCCGACCCGCTCCTGCCCTGGGTCGCCCCGGCCGCCGCCGCTGCGGTCAAGGCCCTGGGCATCGCCGACGGCGTGCAGCACGTCGAACTGCGCCTCGTGGACGGCAGGCCCCGGCTGATCGAGGTCAACGCGCGCATCGGCGGCGACATGATCGGCCACCTCGTCCGCCTCGCCACCGGCATCGACCTGCCCAGGGCCGCCGCCGACCTTGCCTGCGGCCGAGCACCCGACCTCACCCCCACCCGCAGCGCAGCCGCGGGCATCCGCATGCTCTACCCGGACGCCTCCGGCACCCTCACCGCCCGGCACATCACCCAGCCCTTCGCCGCCCACACTCCCTGGCTGCGCCAGGTGCAGTGGATCCGCGAGATCGGCGACCAGCTCGTCCTGCCGCCCGACGGCGACCTGTTCACCGCCCGGGCCGGGTTCTACATCGTCACCGGCCGCACCACCGCCGAGGTCACCGAACGCCTCGACACCGCCGCCGACGAGATCACCGTCACCACGAGGGCCGACCGATGAACCCACAGCCCGATCCGCACCACGAGATCGACGGCGACGCCTACGTCTGGCCGCGCCACCTCGCCTCCACCACCGGAACCGGCGACCCCGCACTCGCCCCGCTGCTCGACCTCGGCTGGGACCTGCGGTACGACGAGGACTCCAACGTGTACGTGAGTGCCTCCGACCGGCGCGTACGCCTGGGCTACCTGCCCGAAGGCGAGGACGACGGACTCTAGCGCATCAACGCCTACAAGGACTCCTTCGGGCCGCCCGCGTGGGGCGTCTGCTTCAACGACCGCACCCCCACCGAGTTCGTGACCGCGTTCACCACAGCCCTGGCCACGGCGTACGAGCAGGGGCCGGACGCCTACCTCGCCCGGCCGGTCGCCGGAATCGACGAGCACGATCCCTTCCTCGCGGTCGTCCCGCTTCTGAAGCAGGGCTGGCAGATCGACCGTCCGCGCTGGGCGTCTTCGCGGTCCAGGCCCCGGACGGGCACGCCGGCATGGAGTTCACCACGGGCGACCTCGGTCCGGAAGCCGAACTGACCACGCGCGATGCCCGCTGGCAGCTGGGCGGGCAAGTCCATCGACCGGCCCGTCTGGTACGCCACAGCCAGCACCGACACCCCCGTCGCCCTGCTCACCGCCGTCACCGAGTGCGTCGCCGACCCGTCTCCCCTGCCCCGGTGGCGCGAGGCGACCTCCAGCTACATCAAGGGGATGGCCCAGCTCACCCCGATCCTCCCGCCCGGCCCGCCGGCTCCCACTCCGCTCGACGTGCAGAGGGCCGTTGCATCCCGCCGTCCGGCTGCCCTGCCCGCGGCCAGCGTCCCGCGCTGGAGCACCACCAGCCGACCGGCCCTGCCAGGCCCGCGCCGGTAGAAGCTCCTGACCTGACCGGAGATCCTCCTTGTCCCTGCAAGCCCCTGAGTTCTTCGCCGAACTCCGCCTCCCCTTCCACGACAGCACCGTCGTGGGCAACACCTACCTCGCCACCCCGACTCCAGGCACTCACCTTCGGCTCCGCATCGACTTCACCCGCACCATCTACGCGGACACCTACGGCGGCCTCCGCCTTGCGGTCGTCCACCCGGACCGCGGCGAGATCGACGCAGTCGCCCTCAGCTTCCTGGACCACGGCACCTTCCACCGCCGCGACGTGGCCAGCAACAGGCCCCTGGACAACTCCACTCACGGCACCTTCAGCAAGTACCACCGCGCCGGTCAACCACCCTGGGAAGGAGCTGAGTTCACAGGGCTCCGCGACGCCATCGAGCAATACACCGCCGTCTGGTTCCCAGGAGCGTGGACGGCGTCCGCGCCGCGCCATGCCGCCAGCAGGACCGCCCACACGGCTCCCGTCCCGCCGACCGCGCCCAGTGGCGCTCGCACTCGCTGAGCCGCGCCCTTCCAACCCGGCATTCCGCACTCTTCCAGCAGGAGCCCTGCCCATGCTCACCCACCCCCTTGAGAACCTCGACCCGGCCCAGAGCGTGCAGATCCTGCCCCGTCACCTCGCCGGACCCGGCGTCGCTGACCCCCGCGCCGTGTGGGCCTTCCCCTTCGACGAGCGCTGGCCGTTCGCCCAGACCGAAGCAGGCACGGCCGCCGCGTCCAGCCCGTGCCTACGCCTGCAGACCACCTTCGACCCCCAGCCCGACAAGCCCGGCAAGGGCACGTGGACCATCAACGCCCACCGGGCCCCATTCACCAAGCCGGCCTGGCGGATCACCTTCGACGCCACCACTCCCGTCGAACTGCTCCACGACGTCCACACCGAATTGCTCGACCTCTACCTCGAAGACCGGCACTCCGACCGGGACTGGCTGTTCAAGGAACCGATGGCTGAGCACCCGGCGTACGCGCCGCTGCTCGCCCGCGGCTGGCGCCACGAGGTCAAGACCGACGGGACCCAGAGCTTCTTCACCCCGGAAGGACTCGGTGGCGTACGCCATCAGTACGCCACCGCGGCTCCCAAGGGGGTGGTCTGGCGAGCCTGGGGCGGGTTCGTCGACGAGCCGCATTGGACGGCGCGCTTCTCATTCGGTACGCCCACCACGCTCGTCGCGGCCTTCACCGCCTCGCTCATCTCCACGCAACCGCTGCAGCGCACCGTCCAGGACGTCCCCACCTCCACCCGCCGCGCCCTCTACATCGCCACCCCGACAGGCAGGCAACCGAGCGGCACCACACCCGTCGTCCCGCCACCTCCCGCCCCGGCCTCCGGCCACACCCGATGACCTTTTCCATCTCCTGTCCCAAGGAGCTTTCTTCCTCGTGCACGCACGTCTCGTCCGATCCGCTGCTGCCGTCGCCGTCGCGGCAGTTGGCACCCTGACCTGGGCGCCCGCCGCGAGCGCCTCAGAGCCGAACCCTTCAGCGTCCGGCGCCCCCGCCGAGTCACCGGCCCCGGACTCGGGCAGCGTCGAGATCACCACGAAGGACACGGCCGGAGACGCCCTGCCCGGCGCCACTTCCTGCTGCTCGACTCCGCTGGCCAGGAAGCCGCACGTGGACAGAGCGACGCCCAGGGGAAGCTGGTTTTCCCCGGCCTCGCACCGGGTGTCTACCGGCTCAAGCAGACGGCGTCCGGCAGCCCGCTCCACGAGGTGGTCGCCGACCAGGACGTCATCGTCACCTCGGGCGCGGCCACCCGGCTGACGATCATCGAACTGCTCAAGGCCGCCAAGGTCCTTCTGCAGGCCAAGGACGACAAGACCGGCAAGCTCCTGCCCGGAGCGACCGTGAACATCGGCACCGGTACCTCCGCACTGCTCATCCTGACGACGGGCGCCAAGGGCACGGCCTCCGGCGAGCTGCCCGTGTCGAGCCGCAGTACTCAGTTCTGGGTCAAGGAGATCAAGGCCCCCGCTGGCTACGGCCTGTACAAGCCGACGAAGACGGTCACCGAGGGTCCCGGCGCCCCGGTGACCGTGACCGTCACCAACGCCAAGAAGGCCACCGACCCGAAGCCCGACCCCTCAGACAAGCCGACGCACAAGCCCACCCCCTCCCCGTCCAGTCCGGGCAAGCCGAGCAGCGGTGCCGGAGGGGCCACGCCCTCCGCCTCGGGCAGCGACACACCGGAGCCCGTCGCCGCGACCCCGGTCGGAGACTCCACGCCGAAGGCGCCGACGGGCTCCCTCGCCCACACCGGAGCCGACGCCACACCGTGGCTGATCGGCGGCGCGGCTCTCGCAGCAGGCGGAGGCGCTCTCCTCCTGTCACGCCGCAGCCGCACGGACAGTCCCACCGACGACTCCACCGAGCGCTGACCCGCCCTCCACCCCTCTCCACGACTCCGAGCCCCCGGATTCCACAGCCTGGAAGCTGGGGGCTCTGCGGTGAGCGCTATGTCGGCCGAAGGGGTTCCGGCAGCTCGCCGGTCACCGTGCGGGCTTGTTACCTAACGGGTCCCTGGTTCCAGTTCCCCCGCCGAGGAGCGCAGCGCTGTCCGTTGACCGGTGCCGGCCTGCTGCCAGCAGGGATGCCACCACACCTGGACCGACAGCTGCAGCAGGCGCCGGCGGAGGGCCGTCGTTCGCTGCCGGTTAGCCGGATCGGCAAGGCTCCGATAGGTCCGTTCCCAGGTGTACTGCGCGGCGACCAGATCCTCGGGGACAGCAGAGCAACACATACAAGCTATTGCATCATGTGTTCGATTTTCGTCGCATCCTTGCGGGTGAGGTGTGACGTTCAGCGATAGTTGGCCCCCGTGCCCGCGCGGGGCACGGGGGCGAGTCCTGCTCGGGGCTCGGATAGCCGTTTATCCTTCGGCTGCCTCTGGCAACGTAGCTGTATCGCCTGTCCGGCCAGATGGTCTGACGCGACGGTGGGCGGCGGTTCGCGCACCTTGCCGGCGGGGCTCAACGCCAGGACCAGCCAGGAGGGCGGCCAGCGGTACCGTCATCACCCAAATTGTGGGACGAACGCCAATGGTCGAGCCTAGAAGGCCGCCCGGTGCAGACTGCCGGCCCGCGACGAGTAGCCTGTTCGTTTGTCATCGGACCGGGGAGGTCGGCGTGGACTATGGCGACAAGCTCTTCTGGCTCTCGGTTGTGATTCAGCGCAAGTACGCGCAGATCTGTGCCGAGTTCGACCTGACCCCCTCGCAGGCCACGCTGCTCTGCGCAGTCAGGAACGAGTCGCGGCAGATGGCTGACCTCGCCGCGTCGTTGGGTATGACCAAGAACGCGTTGAGCCAGTTGGTCGATCGCACCGCGCGGCGCGAGTTGGTCGGCCGGGCAAGCTCGGCGCAGGATCGACGGGTCGTCATGCTCAGTGCGACGCCCACGGGGAAGGCGCTCGCCGAGGCCGTTTTCGCCGAGGTCGCCAAGCGCCTGCCCGAGATCGCGGGGAACCTCGACGCCGACGACCAGCGCGACTTCGAGCGCGTGGCCACCGCCATCGTGGACACCTCGGACCTCTCTTCGCCCACCTCGAACCAACCCATCACACCGTGAGGTCCCGCTACACCCGTACCTTGACGATGTTCATGCCGTGAACTAATTTAGTTCATGGCGTGAACTAGTGAGGGGTGGCAGCGATGAGCACACAGACGACCGGCGCGATCGCAGTCTTCGGCGCGACGGGGCAACAGGGCGGGGCGGTGGTCGACGCGCTGCTGGACCACAAGGCGCGGGTGCGGGCTTTGGTCCGCAACCCGCAGTCCGACCGGGCTCAGGCGCTGGTCGCCCGCGGCGTCGAGCTGGCGGCCATCCGGGCCGACGACCCGGCGTCGCTGGCCGCCGTGCTGGCGACGGTCGAGGGGTTCTACTTCATGACCCCGGAGGCGAACAGCCTCGAAGAGGTCGAGGCGGAGATCCGCGTCGGTACCGCGCTCGTCGACGCGGCGGCCGAGGCGGGCGTCCCGCACGTCGTGTTCAACTCGGTTTTCGGAGCGGACCGGGAGCGGGGTGTGCCGCACCACGACTCGAAGCACTCGATCGAGGAGCACCTGAGAAAGTCCGGCCTCCGGGCCTCGATGGTTCGCGCGACCGCCTTCATGGAGAACTTCGCGAGCGTGATGGCACCGAGCCTGGAGCATGGGGAGATCGTGCTGAGGATGCCGCTGCCGGAGGACGTCGCCCTGAAGATGATCTCGGTCAGGGACATCGGCCGGGTCGCTGCCGCGCTCCTGCTCGACACCGCGGAGGCGCCCGGCGGAGCCGTCGAGCTCGTCGGCGACGAGCTGACGGGCCCCCAGATCGCCGCGGCGTTCGGCGCGCGCGCCGGGCTCCCGGCACGGTACGAGGCCCTCCCGTTGAGCGTGCTTTCCAACGACCTCGACAAGGTGATGTTCCGCGAGTTCGCGAAGGCGGTGGAATACCCTTCGGACCTCGCGGCGGTGCGCTCGATCGAGCCGGCCACCCTGGACCTGGTCGAGTGGATCCGAGCTACAGGCTGGACCGCGCCCACAAACGTGGCTGGTTCCTGAGCCTCCGGCCGTGATGAACGCCCCGCGATCGTGCCCACGGTCTCGGCGCTCTGGGCACGGCAACGCATCCGCCAACGGTTGAAGTAGTCACGAAGCTCCCGGGGCGTGCCCGAGGCCGACACCGGCACACGGGTTGTCGAGAGGCCGCCGGTCGACGGCGAGGTGAAGATCCACGTCCAGGAGGCCCCGGGCCGTCAACCAAAAGACCTCACCGACTACGTCCGCGAGGCCGCCGCGCCGGCGTCTGGACCCGTATAGCGGATGGCCGGAACAGGCTTGACCGTGCCGGCCATCCGCAACGGTGCTCGGCGCGTCTGTGACCGCCGCTGAGGCCGACTTCGGTGGCGGCTTTGATGATCTCTCGCCACGTGGTGGTCGGCGTGTATCAGCCGTCGGCGGCCGGGAATCCGTCCGATCCGGACCACGCCTTATGCTTGGCCGTCCGCCACTGCCGCCGGGGCTTCTTCGCAGGCCCGCTACGCAACAGGACGGGTAAGTCGAAGCTGTCGGCGTAGGTCAGCGGCGGTTCGTCGGGGACGTGTGCGGGGATCATGCGGATTACTCCGGCACGGCCCCAGACCGCTCCCGGCGCCGGGTGCGGGGCCGTGGCGGGGTGATCCGGCCCTCCTCCGACGCTGTCTGGTCTCAAATGATCTGGGCCCGAGTCGGGTCGCTGACCTGCGGCGACCAGTTCAGGTAGTCGTCCTGTCATCCAATTCAGCCGCATACACGGCAACGCCCATGCCGGGGCGGTCACTTTGACCAAACTGGCCACGGGCGCGAACCGGTGGTCTCGAACGGGCCGACATTGCCAGGGCCTCTCCCTGGCAACCCTCTGTGCACGTACAGTGATGCTCCGGGTGCCTTCCGCAAGGGGGATGGATGGATCCGATCGTGCTCGCGGCAGGAACGGCGTTGGTCAGCGCTATGGCCACGGACGCCTGGCAGCAGGCAAGAGCGGCGACGGTAGCCCTATGGAGACGGATCCGTCCCGAGCAGGCCGACCACGTGGGAGCCGAGCTGGAAGCCCTCCGCGCCCGGGTCCTCGCTGCCCGGCAGCAAGGTGATGAAGACACCGAGCAGGCCCTCGTGGGCAGTTGGCGCATGCGCCTGCAGCAGCTCCTCCTTGACAACCCCACTCTGGGCGCCGAGTTGCAGAGGTTGCTGGATGAACAGCTCACCCCGGCCCTGCCCCCAGGCGGGCAGACCTGGACCCAGTCGCTTGTCATGCAGGCGGAAGCGCGTGACAACGCCCGGGTGTATATGGCTGGCCGCGACCAGCACATCACCGGCTCATGACCTACTTCCCGAACGAAGACGCAGGTGGGAACTTCACACCGCCGATGCGTATCGAGGCGCGTGCCGGAGGCAACGCGCGGGTCTATATGGCCGGGCGGGATCTGCACGTCACCCCGGAGGCGCCAACAGCGCCCGCGCCGGTCACCGCGCTGCGGACCCTGCCGCGGGACGTGGTCGAATTCACCGGTCGCCAGGCCGAGGTGGACCAGCTCCTGGCCGCCGCCCAGTTGGCCCAGGTGGTGTCCATCCACACCGTCGACGGCATGCCCGGGGTAGGCAAGACCGCCCTCGTCGTACATGTCGCCCGCCAGCTCACCGACCGCTTCCCCGACGGGCAGTTGTTCGTGCGTCTGCAGGCCCATACTCCCGGCCAGCACCCGGCAGACCCCGCAGAAACCCTCGCTGCCCTGCTGCTCGGCATCGGCGTGGACCCGCGCAACATCCCCGACGGCCTCGAAGCCCGCGTCGGATTGTGGCGGGACCGGCTGGCCGGGAAGCGGATGCTGTTGGTGCTGGACGACGCTGCCGGCCGCGCGCAGGTCGAGCCGTTGTTGCCCGGATCCGGGGGCTGCCTGGTGATGGTTACCAGCCGGCGGCGCATCGCCGCCCTGGACGGTGCCACGCCCCTGGCGCTGGACACCCTCCCGCCCAACGACGCGACTGTGCTGTTCACCCGTCTGGCCCACCGCCCCATCACGACGGCCGCCGACACCGATGCCGTTGTGCGGATCGTGCGGCTGTGCGGGTACCTGCCGCTGGCCATCGCGCTGCTCGCCGGTCGTCTCGCGCACCGCCCCCACTGGAGCCTCGCCCAGTTTGCCGACGACTTCGCTGCCACCAGCGATCGCCTGAGTGAACTCGCTGTAGACGACCGCGCCGTCGCCGCAGCCTTCGACACCTCCTACAGCGGCCTGCCCACCGCACGGCAACGCCTCTTCCGCCGCTTGGGCCTACATCCGGGCACCGATGCGGACGCCTACGCCACTGCTGCTATCGCCGACATCTCGCTCGCCCAAGCACGGCAAGAGTTGGAAGCCCTTTACGACGACCACCTGATCGATTCTCCGGCCGCCGGCCGTTACCGCCTGCACGACCTGCTACGCGTCTACGCTCACGACCTTGCCGCCGGTGACTGTGCCGTCGAGCGCAAGCAGGCGCTGAGGAGGCTGCTGGACTACTACCAGCACACCGCCGAGCGCGCCGACGTCCAACTCGCCCGCAGTCCCCGACGCGCTGACACCGTGCCCGTCGCCACTCCGACAGCGGCACCCGACCTGCCCGACCGGTACCGAGCACAGGCATGGATGATCATGGAGCGCGCCAACCTGTTTGCCTGTATCGACCACGCCACCGCACAAGACCACCACGCCTGCATCGTCGGCCTCACTGCTGCAATCGCTGCGTACCTGCGCAACGACGGTCCCTGGGCGCAAGCCATCACCTTGCACGTGGCTGCCGTCACCGCGGCACGACATGTCGGTGATCAAGCTGGTCTTGCTGGCGCCCTCCACGAACTCGGGGCTGTACGGCGGCTGGCTGGGGACTATCCGGGGGCCGTGGTGGTGCTGGAGCAGGCTCTGGACATCTACTGCACCGTCGGTAACCAGCTCGGCCAAGCCAACGTCGTCTGCCAATTGGGGGCTGTGCGGTGGCTGACCGGGGACTACCCGGGGGCCGCGGTGGTGCTGGAGCAGGCTCTGGACATCTACCGCATCGTCGGTAACCAGCTCGGCCAAGCCAACACGCTCAACTACCTGGGAGGTGTGCGGCGGCTGACCGGGGACTATCCAGGAGCCACCGTGGTACTGGAGCAGGCCCTCGCCGCCTACCGCAGCATCGGCGACCGCAACGGCCAAGCCCACGCGCTCAACTACCTGGGGGCTGTGCGGATCGCGACTGGGGACTATTCGGGAGCCACGGTGGTGCTCGAGCAGGCCCTCGCCGCCTACCGCGACACCGGAGACCGACTCGGCCATGCCCACGCCCTCCACGGCGTGGGGGTTGTGCGGATCGCGACAGGGGATCACGCCGGTGCCACCGTGGTGCTTGAGGAAGTGTTGGACGTCTACCGCGACATCGGCGACCGAAACGGCCACGCTAACGCCTTGAACCACATGGCGGCTGTGCAGGTCGCAACCGGTAGTTATACAAGTGCCGCTGTTGTACTGGAGCAGGTACACGATGCCTACCGTTACATCGGTGACCGGGCCGGTGAGACGGAGGTGCTGAACCGCGTTGGAGCGCTTCGTCTGATATGTGGGGACCCGGGGCAGGCACAGGCTCATTACGAGCGCGCCCTGGAACTCGCCCGCACGATCCACAATCAGCTTGAGGAAGCCCGCGCTCTCGAAGGTGTCGCCCGCTGTTGCGAGCTCACCAGCAGTTACCCCGCAGCGCTCTCAAGTCTCCGCGAAGCGGTGAGCCTCTACCAGCGGATCGGCGCGGCAGAGGCCCCCGCCGCCGCCCAATACCTTGCGCAGTTGGAAGCGACCTATGACATCGATGGTTGATCGCAGACCGCGGCGGTACCGGCCGATCGGAGTGGGCGAGGGCGTGGACGCCTAGGTTCGGTGTCAAACGCCTCGATTGGATGGCAGGGCGCCTGGCTTCATTGCCCAAGGACAAGTTCGCCGGGGGCAGACAGGAAAGATCGCGGAAAGACTGGCCAACGGGCGCGAGGGCATGTCAACGTAGACGACCTTGCAAGAAACCGCAGGTCGGAGAGGTGATTGCCCGTGACCGTAGCCCCTGCGGGCCCCGGTTTCTCCACCACCGTCGAAGCCCTGCGACTGCGGGAGTGGCAGCTCGGCCCTGGTCAGCCGACCCTGGTCATCGACCAGTTCTCCGCCGAGGACTTCCACCTGATTGTCGATGATCGCGCGGACGTGCACGTCAGCTCCAAGGACGGCTGGTTCCCGCTGGGACGCCCCGGCTCGGACGGCGAGGGATGGAAGATCGCCGTCACCGGCACGTCGAAGGTGCGTGGCTACCACCTGTCGTTCGACATCGAGACGCCGGCCGACATCGTCGCCGCAGCCGTAGCGCGCGTGCTGGAGGCCTCACGCCGCCTCTGACAATGCGGACACCGACAGGCAGTGCCCTCCCCATGAGCGGGCTGGCCGTCCGAAGGCCGGCCAGCTCCACCGCCCCCATTCCCCCATGCCCCAGGAGGCTGTTCGTGACGTCCCCGGAGATGACCGTCGGCGATCTCATCGACTTGCTGTCCGGCTGCGACCGGAGTGCTCCGGTCCGCCAGGCCATGAACCCGTTCTTCCCGATGGCCCACCGCTTGGCCCAGGTGCTGCAGTCGGTGGACGAGACCGGCCGGACCGTCGTCTACCTCGCCGAAGGGCGGGGCGCGGACGCACAGCTCGGCCATCTGCCGCCGGAGGTCGCCATCGAGCTGACGTGGCAAGGCCCCGTCCAGGCACCCCCGCGCCGCCCCCGCCGCCGCGCCGGCGGCAACTAGATACGCACCGAGCCCTTGGAGGCGCCTCTGTACCCCGACTTCCCACCTGAGTCGTCCACCCTGCGCGGCGGCCAGCCCGCGTTCTGGGTCGGTCCCCGGCACCTTGCCGGTGACGATGGGCGCCTCTACGACATCGTCGCCGACACGCTCGCCGGCCTGGGCTGGACGAACCTGACGATCGTCCGCGGACGACAGGAGCCGGACGAGGCACCGGAGGACCGCCAGGTCCTGCGCAGCACCGTCCTGCACATCAGCCCCGACGCCCTGCGCTGGGCCCAGTGGGTCCTGCCGGACGAGCCGTTCCACCTGGGGGATCTGCCGATCGCCTGGCAGATCTCCGCCCGCGCTGAGGCGAGCAGCCCGCTCGCCCAATGGTCGGCCTATTTCACCCGCGACGTCCCCGGCGAGGCGGTGATTGACTTCCTCGTCGCGCTCGACGCAAGCGATCAGCCTGCCGTGCCGTTCGCCGGAGCCGAACTGGTCCTCGACGCTGTCGCCGCCCACGGATGGTTCTACGACATCGACCAGCCCCAGACAGCGACGGACCCGACGTTCACCTCGCACATCAGCCTCGGCGAGGTCCCGCCCCTCATCCAGGACGCCGACCCGCGCGCCCTGGCCGTCGAGGCCGACGAGGCGGGACCGGCTGGATGGCAGGCATGGGCCCAGCCCACACTCGGGGCACCGTGCCTGTGGGCGGCCTCCTTCGCCGCCAGCGTCCCGCACGATCTCGTCGCAGCCTTCGCCGCCTCCCTCAGCTCGACCGCACCGGTCCTGCGCCGGGTGCTGCCCGAGGCCACCCGAGAGCGCCTCCTGCGCGCCCCGGCCGGCTAGATCTCCGGCACGTCGTTCTTCTCCCTGACAATCCGAGGTGATTGCTTGCTCTTCGCGGGATGTGACTGGTCGGACCAGTGGCTCGACGTCGCCGTGGTTGACCGGTCGGGTACCGTCCTCGGCGAGACCCGGATCGTTTACGCCGAGAGCCCGGATCCCGTCGCCCGCTACCAGGATTTCCTCGCCCCGCTGGGACGCAGGTGGCGAGCAACGGTCACCGGGATCGAGGACGTGAACCTCCTGTTCGCCCGCTCGCTGGCGGCGTCGGGGATGGAGGTCGTCCATGTGGACCCCACCCGCGCCGCTCGGCACCGGCTCGCTCGGGGGATCGCCAAGACAGATCGCGCCGATGCGAGGCTGATCGCCTCGATGACTCTGGCGGGCGAGTACCGTCCCCTCGTCGTGAACTCCCCGGAGGCGGAGGCACTCCGCGTCGTGGCGCACGCCCACCGGGCAGCCGTAGCCCACCGTGCCGAAGCCCTGCACTCTCTGCGGGCGGCGTTGATGCGTATCTGGCCGGCGGCCGTATCGGCGTGGCCGGCCAGCGTCGGAGGGCTGCGCAGCCCCCAGGCGCGAGCCGTCCTGACCGCCGCCCCCAGCCCTCGTGCCGCCGCCCAGCTTGACCGCAGGAGTCTGGCGGCGCTGCTGACCGCAGCGGGCAGGAAACGCACGGTCCAGGATGAGGCCGAGCGCCTGCGCATGGTCTTCTCCCGCCCGGTGATGCTCCTCGACCCCCGCGTCGAACGCGCCGAAGCCCTGCGCATCGGGCACCTCCTGGCAGCCCTCGACCATGCCGTCCGGAGGGCCGACGACCTGCAGCGGGACTTGGCGCAGCTCTACACCGCCCATCCGTTCCACCCCCTGGTGGCTGGCATTCCAGGAGTCGGCGCCATCCTCGGCGCCTACCTCCTGGCAGAGATCGGGGACCGGCCCGTCGAGCGCTTCGGCAGCGGACGTTCCCTCGCCGCCTACGCGGGCGTCGCTCCGGTCACCTGGGCCTCGGGCCAGACCGTGCGGGTCGCCTTCCGCCGGGCGTCCTCCACGCACCTACGGAGCACGCTGCACGCGGTGGCCTTCTCCATGGTGAGCCACTCGCCGGGCGCCCATGCCTACTACACGATGCGCCGTGCTGGCGGCGACGCGCACGCCACGGCGCTGAGGAAACTGGGACGCAAGATCGTCCTGTGTCTCTTCCGCTGTATGGCCTCCGGCCTGACCTACGAGGACGCCATCGCCTTCGGCTACGACCCCGCCGCCAGCGATTCTCCCTCCCGCCCAAGGCGCGTACCGCTCGACGAGGGGCAGATCGCACAGGCTCGCGACATGCTCGCAACCCCCGGGACCACCGTCACCGCCACGGCACGGACCCTTGGGGTCAGCACGCAGACAATCTATCGACACGTCCTCGGCCGGCACTGGGGCCGATGACATCGTCGACGACGCACCTGCTCCATCCGAGAGCGGAGGCGTTCACCGTCCGGCGGTGAAGGCCCCCGCTCTCGGCCAGAGCGGGAGAGGCGGGCGGACCGCGGTACGCCCGAAGGTATCCCCGGGCCCTGAGCCCCGACGTGGGAATGGCGCCCACGGACCCCGCCCGCCTCACCAGGCACGACGAAGCCCGGCCTTCCCCGAGAGAAAGGCCGGGCTTCGTACATGCTGGGGTCACCAGTGAAAGGCAACGCGTGGACGCGCGACACGGGGCGCTTCAGGAGGTCGTGCCCGCACAGGCTCCGGCACGCCGGAGGTACCGGCCGCACAGTGGCGGCCAGGCCAGACCGATTCGCTGTCAGCTCGTCGCCGTGGCCTTGGCGAGAGCCTTGCCGAGGTGGCGGTCGACGAGGGCCGGGGAACCGGAGACGATCAGCAGCAGGCTGCCGTCGCGGATCGCGGTCTGCTTGACCACGCTGCTTCGCCCTCCGGCGGAGAACGTCAGGAGCTGGCTCCACTGCTTGTCTCCAAGGCCATGGGGTGCGCGCAGCCTCTGCGAGGCTATGCCGATGGAGGTTTCGCCTGCGACGACCTGATAGGTCGGGCAGCCGGTCATGGCGTCGAAGATCCGGCCGATGCCGTCGGACAGCTTCTGCGCCCTGTCGCTGTACAGCTCCTCGGAGATCTCCGAGGAACTGCCGCCGTAGGTGAAGTCCGCCTTCGCCTTGTGCGGGAAAGCGAGCGTACCGCCGGTGGCCGCGTCGCCGCCCAGCTCGCTCAGGGCCGGACAGCCGATGACGGTGACGTCATCGTGCTGGGCGGGGCGCTCCGGCTTGCGCAGGTAGCCGCTGCCGAGGTCGCTCTGGTCGAGCAGGCGGGACTCGAGCGCGGCCGAGGAGAGCGCGGCCGGCTCCTGGACCGCGTCGGCCGGCTTTCCCGTCTGAGCGGCGGAGGAAGTCTTGGCTCCGGTGGTGTCGGTGGAGCAGGCGGGCAGGGCGAGGAGAGCGGCGGTGATGCCGAGGGCGGTGACGGAGACGTGAACGTGCATGGCGACCCCTTGGTGCTAGGCGACGGGTGGTCAGTGCGGGCCCGCGGGCCCGGTGGGGTCGTAGAAGTGGTGGTCAGTGCCCGAGGTGGCGCAGGCAGTCCTCGAACGTGGCGTGCGTCGCGTCCGCCGGCCCGGAGTGCCGGTTGTACCAGGCGGTGTCGATGCGGGTCTCCTGCTGCTGGTGGCCTGCCCGGCAGCGCAGCCAGATCTCGCCACGGGTGGAGAGGATGAGCCAGTCCCGGTACGCGCCGCACTGGGCGCAGGCGGCCATCTCGCCGTCGAGGACGAGGGGCTGCTTCCACGGCATCATCTTGCCCTCGACCTGGTCGTGGCTCGGCACGCGCAACTCGGGCGGAAGGAAGTCGTCGACGACGGCGGCCGACTCGGCGGACTGCGGCTCGGGTGCCGGCACTCCGAAGCCCGGCGGGACCTGGCCCTGCAGCCGCGCATACAGCTCGGCGAACTGCCTTTCGCTCGGCTCCTTGGCCCGGCGGCGTATCCGGTGAAACACCCTGGCGTCCTCCTCTACCTTGTTACCTCGTCCTGCGCGCTTCATGATCGTGCCCCACGTCCCTTGCGGTTTCAATTCGCAAAGTCCACAGTCACCTCCGGCCGGGTCAGAGGGGGTGCTCGGTTTCTCGGCTGCCCAGATGACGAGTTGGCCGCGAAGCGTGTCTCGGTACGGCGCGGCGACGTTGCCACGGTGTGCCCGATCACACGTCGTCGTCTCCCTCGACCGCTCAACTTCGCGACGCCTACTGGCTTGACTCACCCCACCTGCGCCATGCCTGTCCGTCCTGTGGGTGCACAGATGCCGACGCCGGACAGATCGGACCTGGTCGCCACCGAGGTCCGAAGTGGCGTATGACCATGCTGTGGATTGCGGGCGCAGCGGTGGCGCTATCCCTTCTCTCGGTGATGCGCTGAGGTCGCGTGCCGACGGGCTCACAGGGGCTTACGCGACGTCTCCTCTGCGCTGCGCCGCCTGCCGGGCGCGGAGGGCCTGGCCGTCGTCCCGCGCGTTGCCGACCGGCGCCCCGCGGTGCTGGTCTCGGGCAGGTGGGAGGCGTCGGCGGGCAGATCGGCCGTCCGCCGCATTCGCCATACGAGCACGTCGCTGACGGAGCCCGCGGTGCCGAGTTCGCGGCGCTCCGCAACGTCGGCCAGAAGGACGGCCGGGTCGTGGCCGGCGGCTTCGGCCTCCGCGAGGGTCGCCGCCAGGGCGTACCAGCCGGGCTCGGCAAGGATCTGCTCGGCCAGCCCTGGCAGCGCCTCGTGCAGCAGCACCGCCTGCCGCTGGAGCATCGGCCGGCTCAGGCGCCGGCCGCGTTGGTAGAGCACACCGAGCGGCTGGGCCGCAGCGGCCCGGTAGGCGGTGCGCAGGTGCTCGGCGGCCCGGGCGGCGGCCTCGGCCTGCTGGGCGTGCCCCTTCCTGGCGTGCCAGTGCGCGGCGGCGGTGATCAGGAAGAACAGCATGTCGATCGCCATCGCCGTGGTGGCGCCGTCCTCACCGCGGCCGAGGGCCGGCCCGCCCTGGACGAGGTCGCGGGCGGCCTGCCGCAGTGCTCGATCGTGCCCGCGTACAGCGCGGACGTGAGAGCGCGAGGCCCGCTCGAAAGCCGTTGCGGCGTCCCGCAGCTCGCGGCGGGTGTGGGCGGCGGACGTCTTGGCGAGGGCATCCAGGACCTCGCCGGCCGCCGCGATGTGGGCGGCGACGACGGCGTCCTCGCCGTGCTCGACGACGAGTACGGCCTGCCATACGGCCGATGCCGTCCCGCGACGCGCGGCGGCCGGACTGCCCGGCCCCGTACGGACCGCATCCTCCCGCCGGACAGCCGGGGCGTCCTGGGCGTCACCGGACCAGCGTTCGCGGATGCGGGGCAGCGACAGGTCGGGGGCGAGGCGCGCGCCGGGGTAGAACACCGGCTCGCCGTCCTTGTTCAGGTCGTCCGGCAGGGCGACCTTGTATCCGAGCAGGTCGCCGGAGGGCGCGGCGCGTTTACGGATCAGAAGTCCGGCGGCAGCCAGCCGGGCGAAGAACTCCTCGTCGCTCCTCGCCCCGCTCACCGCGCGTCGCACGGCTTCGCGCAGTTCCTCGCGGGCGGTGCGCTCGCGCCCCAGCCGCTCGGCCTTGTGGCGCTCGGCGCTCGTGGGGCGCTGTGCGGCGGTGCCGTCGCCCGGCGCGACCTGGTGGAGGCCGAGTTCCTTCTCGATGAGCCGGGCTTCGGCCTGGGCGCGAGCGCCGGAGCGGAAGTCGTCGGGGCGGTGGCCGTCCTCGGTGACGAGGGTGGCGACGATGTGGATGTGGTCGTCCGCGTGGCGCACGGCGGCCCAGCGGCAGCCGGGCTGTCCGTCGCCGGGATCGATGCCGGTGGCGGCGACGATACGGCGGGCGATGCCGGCCCACTCCTCGTCGGACAGGACCCGGTCGCCGGGGTCGGCGCGGACGGAGGTGTGCCAGACGTGCTTGGCGGGACGGGCGTGTTTGGCAAGGGCCATCACGGGCTGGTCCAGGAGCTGCTGGAGGTCCTTGAGGGTGCTGTTCGGGTCGCGGCCGGGGTCGGGGGACATCCCGTCGAAGGAGGCCACGAGGTGGGGGTCGGTGTGCTCCTCATGTTTACCGGGGCCGTAGAGGTAGGAGAGGAGCCCGATGGTCCGGGAGCCCGATTCGTTGACGCTGGGGATCATCGACCGCGGTGCTCGATCAACCGTGCAGCTGCTTCATGCGCGGCGTCGGCGGCACGCCGAACAGCGGTGACGGCCGCTTCGAGCTGAGGAACGTCCGCACCAGAGTTGAACGCCTTGACGGCCTGATTGAGGTTGCTGCCGGCCCAGCCGAGCCGACGCCTGCTGTCGAACAGGGCTGTAATCACTTCGCGTTCGTCGGCGATCTCAGCGCTGGTGCGGTCGAGGTCACGGGCGGCAGCGAGCGCAGAGCGGGCGAGGAACCCGGCGACAGACAGATTGCATCGGGCGGCGGCGGACTTGATCAGGGCGTACTCGTCTTCGTTGAATCGCGTGGCGGGCTGGCGCAGGCGCTTCTTCTCGGGCGGCTGACGCGGTCGCTGACGGGCGCGGAGAGCGCGCTGTCGGTGGGCGCGCAGCTCGGTCTGCTTCTCCTCCTGCCCCGGCTTCGATCCGCCCCCGGTCGAAGCCCGAAGGACCTGCGCCCCCCGGTGCAGGTCCTCTCCCGCCCCCTCGGGGGCAGGTTCGGCGGAAGCTATGCTTCCGCCCCAACTTGCTCCCGCCGAGACCGAGTTGGAGTCGCGATCAGGTTCCGGGGTGGTGCCGTTCAGGCTGGCGTTCGTCATCGGGATTCGGGCCTCATAGGGCGGGTGCGATGCTGGATGGTTGTGGCCAGCGAGAGAACATCGGCCGGGCTCGTAAGGACGCGGACCGGTCCGTCGGGGCGGTCCTGGACGAGCCACTGCCCGGTCGGGGTGCGGACGACGGCGTGGACGAGTTGCCGATGGACCAGGACGTCCGCCCAGGTATCGGCCTCGGCGGCGGTGGGCTCGGAGGAGCGAGGTGGGCGCGGGATAACGACATACCTCCTGAGTGGGGCGGGGGCCCGGCGTGGAGCCGGGCCACCTGAAGGGGATGGGGTTTGAGCTGGGGTTTTGCCGGTTCAGCCGCACTCGGGGCAGCGCTCGACGTGGCTGTTGAGCGCGCGCGCCATCCGCTGTGTCGCCGAGGCGGCCCGCGTGGCGCTGGCTTTCGCGGACGGCTTGCCCGCGTGCCGCTCGGAGTGAGCGAGCATGAAGCCGATCTCTCGCTCGTACTCCGCGCGGACGGTGTTGAACTGGTGGCAGGTCTTCATCGGGCGGCGCTCCTCGTCGTGGTGATGTCCTCGTTCCGCAATTCCTGGAGGACGAGGCCGAGTCGGTCGTTCCCGACACCCGTCAGGCCCTGGCGGCGGATGATTTCGCGCAGCTGCACCCGGGTGATCGCTCCGTTGCCGTCCCGTTCGAGCAGGGCGGGAACGTGGGGGCGTACCTCGTGGACGAGCTGGCGCTCCGGCTCACCCAGCTCGCGTGTCGGGCGCTCCGTCTGGGGAGAGCGGGACCGGGCACGCTTGTCCTTGGTCTTCGTCCGGGACTTCCGGACCGACTTCCGGTGGAGCGGGACCTTGTGTCCTCGGTCCTGGGTGGTTTCGGTCCCGGACTCGGTGGTGGTCGGTCCTCGGTCCTCGGTGCTCTCGGTCCCCGACTTCGCGAGGTCCGGTCCCCGATGGGACTCCGGGCCCTGAGCTGCTATTTCTCGCGCGTTGTGGTCGATCAGCGTGGCCACTGCGTCTCGCGCTGCGGCTTCTGGATCGGCGGGACCGGTCCCCGGGACCGCACCGTCTTCAGGCGGCTTGGTCCCCGCGAGCATTCCTGTTTCGTCGCCCTCGGTCCCCGCGCCGACCTTGGCTTCCGGATCCGCCTCCTCGGGGACCGGTCCCCGAGCTGTCCTCGGTCCTCGGTCCAGGACCGGCTCGTCGGAACCGGAGACGGGGACCACCACATTCGGTGTCGGCTGTGCGGGGACCGTGGCCGCCGATGCGTCGCTGTGCGCGGCGGACCAGGGAGAACGGAGCGGGACCGTGGCGAGAGCGAGTGCGTGTCGCCGGGCGGCGAGCTGGTCGAGCAGTTGTGCCCGCTGGAGGGGATCGGTGCCGACCGCGGCCCTGCCGACCGCCTTTGACAGGCGTCGGGTCAGCCGCCGGCCGCGACGGTTTCGCTGCTGCTCGGGTGTGCGCTCGGCGAGGCGGGCGGCAAGGGTGACCGCGCGGGCGGTGGCCCTGTCCCGGGTGATCTGCGCGGCGTCGCGGTCTCGCGCGGCGATGCCCAGGCGGGACAGCAGCCGTTCGCGCGCCTCCCGGCCCAGGACGGCGAACAGTCCGTTCGAGGCGGTGCCGGGGGTGCGCAGCCGCAGTTCGATACCCATGGCCAGGTGCCACAGCATCGCCGCCATGACCGGACCGACGAAGGCACGGACCGTGCCGCCGATGGGGCCGCTCTCTGCGTAGGCGGGGATCACCTGCACAGTCGTAATCACCCAGACCAGCGTGCCCGGCAGACCTGGGGCGCCCTGGACGGCAAGGTTCTGCCGCGCCATCAGCGCGGTGGCGAACAGGGCGAGTTCGGCGGCGCCGAACATGCCGATCCGCTCGGATGTGCCGGCCATGTCGAGGTAGTCGGCGGCGAAGCGCCAGCTCGTGTCGGCGCTGTAGGCCGTGCAGCCCAGGGCGGCGACGGCGGCGACCTTGACCGCCGGGCCGCCGAGACCTTTCTGCGGGCGGGTTCCCCGGTGCCGGATGGCCCAGGCAGTCAGCACGAGCGCGAGGGCGGCGGGCCCGGTAGCGGCCAGGAGGAGAGGGAGGTCCGAAGTAGCACCGAAGGCGAGGACGGGGTGGATCATGCTGCCTTTCCGAGAGAGGCGTGCGCCGGGGCCGACGCTGCCGGGCGGCATGCTGGCTGCTGAGTGCCGGAAGCGGCGGGCGCGGGGGTGACCTTGGCCTTGGAGGTCTTCTTCCGCTTCTTCTTGGGGCGGGGCACGCCGTAGTTACGGTCGCGGTCGAGGACCTTGTTGGCGGCTTGCCGGAGCAGGTCGCGGGCGTGCTTGTGGCTGATCTGCAGGGCGGCGGCGAGCCGGTCGGGCCGCCAGCCCCGGACGTAGGCGTGGTCGATGACGACCTGCCGCTCGGCCTCGGTCAGGTGCACGTTGCGTCCCTGGAAGAAGGCGGTCACGCGCCGGTAGTCCAGGCGCTGGTGCAGGTTGTCGTGCAGCGGGCGCCGCTCGGCTTCGGTCAGGCCGCCCCAGACGCCCTCCTTGAGGACGTTCTCCAGGGCGAAGTCCAGGCACTCGCGGCGTACGGGGCACCAGCCGCACAGCTCCTTCGCCTCCGCGATCTCCTCGTGATCCCGGGGCCCCGGGAAGAACACGGCGTCAGCGTCCTCGACGTCCATGCCGTGGCACGCTCCAAGGGGGTGCCAGCTGGTGTCTCCGATGCCGCGCAGGCCGGTGGCCGGCGCGTCGTGGGTGGTGATGTGGCGCAAGGCGGGTCTCCGATGTGCTGCCGCGCCTACCGGTTAGGGCAGTGCTCGGTGGCTGCGGCGTCGGGTGCCGGCTGCGGCGCGGGGCGTGCGCCGCAGCCAGTGCGGGATGGTGATGTGGGGTGGCGGTGCAGCGGACGGGGTGCACGCGCCAGGTGCGCCCGTCAGGCCAGGGCGGGCTGCTGGACCTGCTCGGTGCGCTGGGCCTGCTGGGCGGCGGCGAGGTCGAGTCGGCCGGGGTGCGGGGTCGCGCGCGGGGCGGTTCCATGAGCACCACCGTCGGGACCGATCCGCCGGCGGCGGCACGGCTCGCCGGGCTGGGCCAGGCACCACTCGCACCGCACGCTCAGCGCGTCGGGCATTCCCTGCGCGACGGCGGCCTCGCGGGCTGCGCGGGCGGGCCGGTAGGGCGCGAGGGCTGCGCGAGCGGCGGGCGGTATGCAGGAGCCGATCTCCCGCAGCCGCGCCTTCAGCTTCGGGCCGATCCCGTCGCGACCGCTGGTGATCGCTCGGGCCTGCGCGGGCTGGGCGGTGCCGGCGGCGACGGCGCGGCGGGTGCCGGCCAGCTCGGCGGTCCATGCGGCCTGGTCGTCGGGGTCGACGGACGGCGTCGGGTCGGAGTGCCGGGCCAGGCGGTCGCGCCGGTAGGTCTCCCAGGGACGGGCCAGGTCCGCGGGCAGGATCTGGTACGGCGAGGTGCGGATGTGCTGGCGGGCGGCGACGCGGACGTCCCAGCCGTGCGGGGTGGCCATCGGCACGTCGTCGAGCAACTCGTGCCACTGGGCGAGTTGGTCGGCCGCCTCGCGTTCGGTCGTCCGGATGAGGCGGGGGTCGAGCCGGCCGATGTAGGCCAGCAGGGCGGCGATTTCGCGGCGGTCCACGGTCAGCCCTCCGTTCCGGTCGGCTCGTCGAGGGCAGCCAGCAGGGCGGCGGTGTGGGCCTCCGTCCGCGTCATGCCCCCCAGCGCGGCGGTGTTCTGGCCGGGCACGGCGTAGAGGTTCGGGCGGCTGGGGGCGTGCTCCCGGGCGATCCAGGAGCGCCAGTCGGCAGCCCAGGCTTCCGCCGGCCTCGGTGCGTGGCCTGCCCGGTGGGCACGCCACTTCGCGTCGGCGGCCCGCAGGCCCTGCTCGCCGAGGCGGTCGAGGTGTCCCTGCTGGCGGGCCCAGGTGTGGGTGGCGGGGTCGACCTGCCACTCGGCAGCCGAGAGGACGGCAGCACCACCACTGCTGTACCTCCGGTTCAAATCAGGTTCACTACGGTTCTGTGTGCCGGTGGCCGGTACATCGCTGTGTCGGTGGCCGGTACGCCGCTGTGCCGGTTTCCGCCTCGACCTGCCGGTTTCCGGTACTGCCGGTTTCCGGACCCTCGCAGGGGATTCCGGCACCTCACGCGGGCGGATCCCGTACCGCCGCAGAGCCGAGAGCCGGAGCTTCGCGGGACCGGCGGGCTCGTTTGCCGCCGCCGCGTCGCCGTCTGCCTCCTCCTGCTGCTCGCGCTGGCCCTGGGTGACAGCTTCGGCAGCGAGAGGCATGCGGTAGACCGTGCTGCGCTGTGGGCCGACGAGGTCGTCGAGCTGCTCCAACTCGCCGGCCAGGAGCAGGCGCTCGATGGCTTCGCGCACCGTGGAGACCGAGGCGCGGGTGCGTTTGGCCAGGCTGGACAGCGAGGCCCAGGAGATGCACTGGTCGTCGGCCACCCGGTCGGCGATCGACAGGAGGACCAGGCGCGCGGCCCCTCGGCTGGAGCTGTGCTCCCACACCCACTCGCGGGCTTCGCTGCTCATCGGCCGCTCCCGACGAGCGGGCGGGTCCGGCGGCTCGCCGGGGCCAGGATGGTGCGGTCCGGCTCGGGGCGCTGAGGCGCCGAGACGGAGGCGGCTGCGGCGCAGGCCCGGCGGAAGAGCCTTTTGCGCAGGGCAGGAGGCATGCGATACTCCCCTTTGCAGTGTTGCCACGCTGGTGCGCCCGTCGGAAGGACTCAGCGTGGTGATGGTGGGCAATCCCCGCCCTTGCCGGGGCGGGTTGCCGCTTAGCGTTCGGCGTCCGTGAGTTACCGCTCCCGGGCGCCGTCGCTGTTTGTGGACCTTCGCGGTCCGGTCCGTGCTCGCGCTCTCCTCATGTTCGTCGCGGCGGGCGGCTGCCCGGGGACGACGAACATACGCACGGACCCGCGTCAAGATCCAGACTTGGTTCTTAAACTCTGTACTAGTTGCAGAGAGTCACGATGAGCGCGTGCCGCGGCCACCTGTACGGCGCGATACGGTGCGACTTCCTTGCGCCGAAGCGCGCCATTGCCGCGGTTACCTTGAACGTCGGGAGCGTGTCGTTGTGTCCGAATTGGTGGATGGCTGGCGGAAATGCGATGTGAATGGAGTGTTTCTGTGGTCGCCTCCGCGCTTTCCGATCGAAGATCAAATACTGCGTGCCAGACGTGATGTATGTCGCTGGGTGAATGTGGCTTGCGCCACGTCGCCCGGCGTGCTCCTGCCGGTACAAACGGACAGGCCGACCTGAAGCGGTCGGCATGCGCCACACGGATACGTGCTGGTGGGGAAGAACTTTTCATACGCGGGATCATGCCGTCAACTGGCGTTTATGGCGGGGTAGGGTCATTGAAGTGACGACGAAGTCCACCCAGGAAAGGATCATGAGAGAGTCGACCGAAGGTCAGGTGAACCCCAAGAGGCTCATGGACCGCCTTAATCGCCTGTTCGACACGGTGCACCCGCCCGACCGCGGCCCCTTCAGCAACGCCGAAGTGGCCGAACTCGTGGAGAAGCGCGGGCTGGGCAAGTTGTCGGCGCAGTACCTGTGGCTCTTGCGGACCGGGCAACGCGATAACCCGACGAAGCGTCATCTCGAAGCGCTCGCAGGGTTTTTCGGAGTGGATCCCGCTTACTGGTTCGATGATGTCGTCGCCGAAAAGACGGTGCAGGAACTGGAGTTGCTCGCGCTGCTTCGCGACGCAAAGATCAAGAACGTTCTTCTTCGTCTATCCGACGTCTCCGCAGACGGGAAAGATGCCGTGCTGGGGATCGTCGAGAGTGTACGAAAATCCGAAGGGTTGCCGCCCTCAACTGGCGCATAGAGCGCCCGTGTTCAGTAAGTGATCAAGGAAAAACAATGTGGTCCGCACGTAGGCTGCGCCGGCCTGACCTCTTGGCCGAGCTGAAGCTCCCACCCGTCACCAATATCCGCGATCTCGGCGACGAGGTCTCACGCCGTACGGGACGGAAGGTGGTCCTAGTGCCCCGGGAGCAGGCGCCCTCCGTGTGCGGGGCGTGCGCCGTCACGGAGAGTGCCGTCCACGTGTTCTACGACCCGCGGACCAGCGTCCTGCACCAGGACCACATCATCGCCCACGAGTTCAGCCACCTGCTGCTCGGCCATCACGAGAACCGGCCGGCGTCCGCGCTCACCTCCACGGTCTTCACCAGCGTCGGCTCGGCCACCGTGCAGATGATGCTGGGGCGCACCAAGTACGACGAGGACGAGGAGCGGGACACCGAACAGCTCGCCTCGCTGCTCCAGCGCCAGATCATCGACCGGTGGCTGCGCAGCGACGAGTCCTCCGGCGACGACGTGCAGGACCGGGTCACGCACACGCTGCTGCGCCGACGGGAGGCCCGGCCGTGAAGGACCTGCTCCACCCGATCAGCCTCGTCGTCGCGACGCTCGGCTTCCTCTGCCTTTTGCGGGACGTGCCCACCCGGCGCCGCGACCCCGCCTCGGCCGCGCTGGCCGCCGTCTTCTTGCTGTCAGGGCTCTCGTTCCTGTTCTCCATCACGCCGATGTGGGACTACCTCGACCGGGTGCTCGGCACCGTCAACATCGCCGTGCCCCTCGCGCAGGGCTGCGTGGTCGCGCTCCTGGCCTGCCAGCAGGTGGTCCTCACCTACTGGGGATTTCCGCCCGAGGCCGCCCGTCGGCGCAGTCGCCGCTGGCTCGGCGCCGGCTTCGCGGTGATCGCCGGGCTGCTGGTGCTGTTCGCCCTGCTGACGCCCAGGGCGCCGCATCCGATCGACTTCACGCTCTACTACGCGCACGACAGCTGGTACGCCGCGTACCTCACCCTCTACGTCACGGCCTATACCATCGGCGAAGTCTTCCTCGCCCGCGCCTGCTGGCGCCTGGCCCGCCGCAGTGCCCGCGGGTCCGTCCGCGTCGGCCTGCGCATCGTCGCCCTCGGTGCGACCATCACGCTCGGATACAGCGCCGTCCGCATCGGCGACGTGATCGCCGGCGCCTTCAACACCTCCCTCGCAGAATGGGAGGGCTTCGCCTGGACCTGCGGCGATGTCGGCGCCATGCTCACACTGATCGGCTGGCTCGTGCCCACGATCAGCGACCAGGCCCAGAGCGTCCGATACCGGATCAAGCAGTACCGCAGCTACTACGGCCTGCGCCCGCTGTGGCTGGCGTTCTACAGCGAGGCGCCCGAGATCGAACTGCCGATCGACCGAGTTGCTCCGGCCCAGCGGCGTCGATTCCGAGGCATCGCCATCAAGCTCTACCGGCGCGCGATCGAAATCCGGGACGGACGGTTCGTAATCCGCCAGTACCTTGATGCCGCGGTCCGCGAGACCAGCGAAGCCCACCACCGAGCCCGGGGGCTACGTGGCCAGGAGCTTGCGGCCGCGGTCACGGCCGACCAGATCCTGGCCGGCATCGCAGCCCGAGCCGAGGGGAACCGCCCCGCTGCCGACCAGCTCACAGAGTTCGCCGATGCTGACCGGCAGACCAACCGGCCGATGGGCGACGTCGACGCCCTACTCGACGTCGCCCGCCACCTGCCCCGCCACCCCGTGCGAGCCCACGACCTTGAGCGAGTACCCGCATGACCACTGACCTCATCCACCAGCCCGCGTACGTCCAGCTCCAGGCGCTGGACTGTCGAGAAATCTCCAGCCGCGAACTGCTCGACCTCCACCTCGACAGGATCGCCGCCAGCCACGTCAACGCCGTCATCACGCGCGACGACACGGCCCGTGACGCCGCGCACGCGGCAGACGAACGCCGCGCCCACAACAAGACTATCGGCGCCCTCGACGGCCTCCCGGTCACGATCAAGGACAGCTTCGAGACGGCTGGCCTCCGCACCACCAGCGGGGCCGAGGAACTGGCGCATCACGTCCCCGCACGTGACGCCGACGCAGTCGCACGGCTCCGCCATCAAGGAGCCGTGATCATGGGCAAGACCAACACGCCCGCCTACTGCCAGGACCTGCACACCGACAACAGCCTGTTCGGACCCACACTCAACCCGCACGACCCGACCCGCACCGCCGGCGGCTCCTCCGGTGGCCCCGCCGCGGCCGTCGCCGCCCACCTCACCCCCGCCGACCTCGGCAGCGACCTCGCCGGCTCACTCCGGCTTCCGGCCCACTACTGCGGCATCTATGGCCTGCGACCCACGCTCGGACTCGTCCCCGCCCGCGGCCACATCCCCAGACCGCCGGGTTGGATCACCAGCAGCGACATGCTCACCCCAGGCCCCCTGGCACGCCACCCCCGTGACCTCGGACTACTACTCGACGCGCTGACGACACCGTCCCCCACCGAGAACAACCCCTGGCAGATCAGGCTGCCTACGGCGAACCGGGAAGCCGGCCAGCTCCGCATCGCGCTGTGGGCCCAAGACCCGGGCTGCCCCATCGACCGTGCGACGGCCCACACCCTCGATACCGTCGAGCAGACCCTCGCCGCCGCTGGCATGAAGATCCGCAGCACCACCGGGCCCGTCAGCTTCACCGACTCCCTCCGACTGTTCGAGCAACTCCTCCACGCCACCGCGACGGCCGCCACCGACGACGAGTCCGCCGCAGCCGAACTCGCAGCCGCACGCGGCCTCCAGGACAACGACACGAGCCCGCGGGCTGCCTTCCTCCGCCACCGCACCCAGACGCACCGCGCCTGGCTCCGGGCCAACGAAGAACGTCTCCGGCTCCGGGAGACGTGGCAACGGTTCTTCACCGACGTCGAGCACGATGTACTCATCACCCCGGCCGCCCCGACCCCCGCGCTCCCCGCCGGTGGCCGCACTCTCACGGTCGACGGCGCCGAGCGGAGCTTCTTCGACCAGGCCAGCTGGGCCAACCTCACCAGCCACATCGGTCTGCCCAGCCTGGTCGTACCCGTTGCGCGGACCGCGGAAGGGCTGCCGATCAGCGTGCAGCTCGTCGGACCGGCGTACTCGGACCGTCTCCTGCTCGCCTTGGCGGAAGACCTGATGCCATTGTTCGAATTGCCAATCCAGGCATTCTGAACCATGGGAACCCGGTTGTGAGTCGAGGGAGTGTCATGAATCAGGTTTGAGTCTCCACGAAGGAGTCACCTGATGGGAACGATGACGGATCACACGATCGGGACGAGCGGCGGCGTGTCGCTTGCCGGCTTTGCCGAGGGGTTCGAGGGTGCCGACGTGAAGTCGATGCCGGTATCCGCGAACGGTCTGTCCGCCGAGTTGCTGGAGGAGTTGGCCGCGCTGGCGGCTGAGAAGTCCGCCGAGGGCGGGTTGAGGCTGATGGGTGAGGGCGGGGTCCCTGCCCGAGCTGGCCCAGTACCTGATGCAGGCCGCCGTGGAGGCGGAGATGGACCCGCACCTGGCTGCGGAAGCAGGCCGGGTGGGCGGCCGCGGGTATCCACGCTTCGGTCAGGTGGCGAGGGAGGCGAGGAAGTCGCGGGCGGCCGGTGCTTCGCGGTGGGGGGCGAGTTTGCCGCGGAAGCTGCTCAGGGTGGAGGAGCTGCGGGCGGAGGCTACGCCGCCGAGCAGGGTGACGGCCCGGGAGGCGCTGGCGCAGGCGTGTTCGACGTCGCCCTGGGCGAGGTGGGCCTCGGCGGTGCGGGTGAGGTAGAGGGCGTGGTCGCGGTGGTAGCCCTCCTGGTCGTAGGCGGCGGCCAGGGCGGCGTCGAAGTGGCGCAGGGCGCGGGCGGGGTCGCCGAGATCCAGTGCGCACGACCCTGAGAGGTTTTCCAGCTCGCCGGTTGAGAGCCAGTAGGACCAGGCTGGGTCGTCGTCGTGTGGGCCTTGGGCGTGGGCGTCGTAGGCGGCGTTCAGGGCGCGGGCGCACTGTTTGGTCTGGCCGGTCTTGGCGTAGGCGCGGGCGATGCGGGCATGGAGCATCGCCTTTACGCGTGGGGTGCCGCCTGGGCCGACAGCGTTCTGCGCGATCTGGACGAGGTCGACGGCGTCGGCTGGGTTGCCGGTGGAGTAGGTCTGGATGGCCATGAATGCCAGGGTGTTGGCGCCGGTGGCGTGGTCGTCTGCGGCTGCTGCGGCGCGCAGGGCGGTGAGATAGTAGCGCTGGGCGGCGGCGTGGTGGCCGGAGTCGAAGGACAGCCAGCCGCACAGCCGGGCGCCTTCGGCGACGGCGGAGTGGAGTCGGGTGCCGACCGTGCTGGTGTAGCGGGCGTCGTCCAGCAGGCTGGTGGTGTGCTTGAGTTCCTCGGTGGCGAGGGTGCGCAGGCTGCCGCCGCCCCGGCTGTCGTCGAGGTGCCGCAGGTGGTCGAGGCGCTGTTCGAGGTGGTCGACCATGGCCGGGGTGACGGTCAGTCGGCCGGTGGTCGCGGTGGGGGCTGGGTGTCCGAGGGAGGCGAGGAAGTGGTCGGCGGCGCCGGTGAGGGTGGCGCCGGTGGCGATGAGGAACGCACGTCGGTCCATGGGCCCTCCGCGAGCGGTGTCCGCCAGGGCATGGAGCATGCCCGCCTGCGTCCACGGTAAGTCAATGACCGAGCGGTTATCGAGGGCCAGGAGCAACCAGTCGGGCCAGGGCAGGGTGTGCACGGCTTCGGCCGGGATGCGGTGCAGGTCGGCGATGGCGAGCCGAGCCGGGAGGTCGGGGGTCGCAGCGCCGCTCTCCCAGCGGCTCTGCTTTTCCCGCCGTGTGGCCATGACCCCGTAACCGAGGGCGGCATGACGGACCGCCACCAGTCGCAGGTACTGCTCGGCGGTCAGCGGCTTGGGCCCGAAGGTGTGCCGGAGGACGGCCAGCGGGTGGGTGAACATCTGCGGCGTCACGGCGGGGTGCCTCCCTGAAGGACGAGCAACAGAGTGCGAGGCGGTGCACCGCTCACCGTAGGGGCAGCCACTGACACCCGGGACCAGGGCGGTCGTGGTGAGGCAACACGCAGCAACAACAAGGGCATTCCGCACCCGGCCCGGTTGGCGCTTGTCTTGAGGCCCCGTCAACCGGCCTCCTTCCCAGCGGGGGCCGCGGAGTCATGGAGGGGTGTGGGGGATGTCTGCACAGAAGACGGGCACGGGCCGTACGGGCGTGTGGCTGGTCGGGGCGCGCGGGTCGGTGGCGACCACCACGGTGATCGGCGCGCTGGCGATCCGGGCGGGCCTGGCCGGCACCGGCGGCATGGTGACCGCTCTGGAGCCTTTCGCCGAGGCAGCCCTGCCCGGAGTCGACGAGCTGGTCTTCGGCGGCCACGACGTCGCCGAGGTGCCGTGGGAGAAGAAGGCCGAGGCCCTGGCGGAGGCCGGGGTGCTCCCGGCCCGGCTCGTCAAGGCCCTGGCCGAGGACCTCACCGAGGTGGAACGTGAGCTGCGGCCTGCCCCGGCCAGCGGACACGCGGGCCGGGACGCCGAACAGATCGCCGCGGACCTGACCGCGTTCGCCGACCGCCACGACCTGGAGCGCGTCGTGGTCGTGCACGTCGCGTCCACCGAGCCGGCCGCCGCACCGCACCCGGCTCACCAGGACGCCGGCGCGCTCGCCGCCGTTCTGAAGGCGGGCAACGCGGTGCTGCCGGCGAGCTCGCTGTACGCGTGGGCGGCCATGAGCGCGGGCTGCGGTTACGTGGACTTCACTCCGTCGACCGGGGCGCGGCTGCCCGCGCTGTCCCAGCTCGCCGAGCGGCAGCGGGTGCCGTACGCGGGCCGGGACGGCAAGACCGGGGAGACGCTGGTCAAGAGCGTGCTGGCCCCGATGTTCGCCTGCCGCAACCTGCGGGTGGGCTCCTGGTCATCGGTGAATTTGCTCGGCGGCGGGGACGGCGCCACTCTGGCCGAGCCTGGCGCGAACGCCGCCAAGACCGCCAGCAAGGCCGAAGTGCTGGAAGCCACGCTGGGCTACCTGCCCGAGGGTGGCGTCCGCATCGACGAGGTCCCCGACCTGGGGGACGCGAAGACCGCGTGGGACCTGGTGACGTTCACCGGGTTCCTCGGTGCCCGGATGCGCCTGGACTTCACCTGGTCCGGCATCGACTCCGCGTTGGCCGCCCCTCTCGTGCTGGACCTGGCCCGCCTGACCGCCCGCGCCCACCAGACGGGCCGCGCCGGAGCGCTTCACGAGCTGGCGTTCTTCTTCAAGGACCCTCACGGGCGCGCGCCGCACGACCTGTTCTCCCAGTGGCAGCAGCTGTGCGCCTTCGCCACCGACCTCGCCGCCTTTGCCACCGTTCCGGCCGCCTGAGCCAAGGAGATTCCCGCGATGGACCGCAGCAACCTCACCTACGTGCCCGCCGCCGCCCGCCGGGCGGACGAGCCGTTCGAGATCGTCGAGCGCAAGGGCCACGGCCACCCCGACACCCTCGCCGACGCACTCGGCGAGCACCTCTCGGCCGTCTACTCCCGCTACACCCACGAGCGCTTCGGCGCGGTGCTGCACCACCAGTTCGACAAGACCGGCATCCTCGGGGGCCGGGTCCAGGTCGCCTTCGGCGGCGGGCAGATGCTCGCCCCCGTCCGCGTCCTGCTCTGCGGCCGCGCCTCCGGCTCGTTCGCCGGCGAGCCGATCCCGGTGCACGAGATGCTCACCGACGCCACCCGCACCTTCTTCGCCGACCGCTTCCCCATGCTGGACATCCAGCAGGATCTGCGGCTGATCTACGAAGTCAGCCAGGGCGACAGCCCCGGCGGCATCGGCGCGAAGAACACGGCGAACGTCCGCAGCCGCTGGTTCGCCCCCCAGTCTCTGGCCGACCTGCCGGAGCTGAAGAAGCTGGCGTGCAACGACACCTCCTCCGGCGCGGCGTTCTCCCCGCCCACCCCGACCGAGCAGCTCGTCCTCGACGTCGAGCACGTCCTCGCCGGGGACGCGCGGCCGTCCTGGCTGGGCAGCGACATCAAGGTCATGGCCCACCGTTCCGGGGCGGTGGTGAACCTGACCTGCGCGGTGCCGCAGATCGCCGTCCATGTCCCCGACCTGGACACATACGTCGCCAACCGGGAGGCGGCCCACGCCGCACTCGCCCGGCACGCCGCGGAGCACTACCCCGATCTTCAGGTGCGGATCTGGCTGAACACGCGCGACGACGAGCAGCGCCCGGAGCTGTACCTCACCCACACCGGGTCCTCGATCGAGACCGGGGACGAGGGCCTGGTGGGGCGGGGCAACCGCTACGGCGGGCTGATCTCGGCGATGCGCCCCTTCACCATGGAGGGCATCTCCGGCAAGAACCCCGTCTACCACACCGGCAAGGTCTACTGCGTGGCCGCCGACCTGATCGCCAGCGGCATCCACGCCGAGCTCGGGCACGGCGCCGAGGTGCTGCTGGTCGGGCAGAGCGGACGAGAGCTGACCGATCCGTGGGCCGCGGCGGTGCGCGTCGAACCCGCAGCCGACGGAGGCCCGGCCCCGGACGTGGAGGCAGTGGCACCGCTGGTCGACAAGGCCCTCGCGGCCCTGCCCGGCAGTGTGCCGGACATCCTCGCCGGCTCCTACCGGATGCACTGACAAGGAGGTGGGGCGATGACCAGGGAACCGGCCCGCACTGCTGCGGTGTTTACGCCGGCAGTCGACCAGGCGACCGCCGGGTACCGGCTGCCGCTCGACCAACTGGTCCCGGCCGCGGGGCGGGCCGGTTTCCCGGTGCTGGAGGTGCCCGCCTTCGCCCTCGCCCATTACCACTCCCGGCACGGGCACACCGGGCTGGTGCGCCTCCTGGCCCGCCATCGCCTCCGGGTCGGGCAGCTCTCATGCGGCACCGGCACCCCCGCCGACCTCACCGTCCCGCCCGACCGGTGGCCACAGACCCTTCAGGCGTGGCAGCGCTCGTGCCGCCTGGCCGTCGCGGTCGGCTGCCCGCGGCTGTCGGTGTTCGTCCCCCGCACGGCGACCGCGGGCGGCTCGATGGTGGCGGCCCGGCTCGGCGGGCTCGCCACCGTGGCAAGCGGCCATGGCCTGCGAGTGAACGCCGAAATCCACTCGCCGGCCCTCCTTGAGGAGGCCGTACGGATCTGGCGCACGGTCGGTTGCGCCAACGCCGGGCTGCTGGTGGATGTAGCGGCGCTCGCCCTGGCCGGGTTCGACCCGGTCGAGTACATCGCCTGCCTGCCCCGTGGCGCTGTCGGCTGGGTGCACCTCGCCGACCTCGCCGAACCCGCACCCGAGAAGGACCGACCGGCACGTGTGCTGCCCGGCCAGGGCCGTCTGCCGCTTGCCGATGCCCTCGACGCACTGGCAGCGGGCGGCTACACCGGGCCGGTGGCCGCCGAAGTCCCCCGGCCCGAGCCGTACACGGCGGATACCGCCGCATACCTGACCAGGGCCGCCGCTGCTCTGACCAGCGGGCCACTGGCCCGCTTCTTCGCCCCGGCAGGTGACCGGTGAAAGCAAACATTGACACGGAGGTGGCGCTGGCCCGCGACGCCTTCGCCATCCCGGCCGCCGGCGGCGTGCTGCTGGGCGGCGGTGCGACCGCCAACCAAGTCGTCGCGCTCACTGACAGCGCCGGGCGCCGCCGGTGGGCGCTGCGCGGACCGCGCCGCGATGCCCGCCCCGCGCGGCTGGCCTTCCTGCTCGGCTTCCACCACGCCGCCCGCACCCGGGGCCTGCCCGTCGCGGTGCCGAGGCGCACAGTCGACGGACAGCCGTGGACGTACGACGCGCAGGGTCGGCCGTGGCTGCTGCTGGAGTACCTGCCCGGCCGTCCCCTGGACCGGGTGACCGCCGAGCTGGCCGAGATGGCCGCCGCCCGGCTCGCTGACTTCCACCAACTGCCCGATCAGCTCGGCCTCCCGACCACCGTGGTGGGCCCGGAGACCACCTGGGACGCGTGGCTGACCGGGCCAGAGGACACCTGGCGGGCTTGTGCCGAGGTGGCAGCCGGGCACCACGTGCTGCTGGACGCCTACCGGGTCCACCTGGACCGGCTTTACGAGCATGCCCCTGCGCTACGGCAGACGACCGACCGGGTGTGGGGGCACGGGGACTTCCACGGCCACAACCTGCTGCACCACCGCGGGCGGATCACGGGCGTGATCGACCTCGACGGCGTCGGCCGCCGCCCGAGGATCACGGACGTGGCATACGCGATGCTGATGCTCGCCCGTACCGGCAGCGGCGACTACCGCCTCAAGCCCCACCTGCTCCGTGCCGTCCTGACCGGCTACCAGCGACACGCCGCGGCTCCGCTCACCGCAGCGGAGACCCGGGCACTGTGGTCGGCCATGGTGCTGTCCCAACTCCCCGACCCCGCCCACCTGACCGCGCTGCGCCGTGCCGGACGTGACCTCGGTCCCGCCCTCGCCCGCCCGCTGGCGGCGCTGCGCGACCTCGCCGCCGAGCGCACACGCCTGACCAACCTAATCACCGAAGGGGCCACACGATGAGCGCCGCCGTGCTGCACTGCGGCCGAGCCCGCGTCACCGTGGAGGCCGATGACGTGCTGCTGGACGAGCTCACGGCCGTATGCCACCCGTGGATCACCTCCAGCCCGGCCGGCCACGCCCCGCCGGGCACCTGGGCCGTACACGTCGGACGGAACACCGCCGGCGAGGCGGTGCCCTCCCGCACAGGGACTGCTGTGTATCTCGGGTCCGCTCAGCGCACCCTTCATCTTCCCCCGCCCGCCTCTTCGGGCGGGCTGAGGCCACTGGTGCGGCTGCTGCGTGCCCTGATGCGGCGCCAACTAGCCGCCCACGGCGCGGCCTTCCTCGACGCCGCCGTCCTCACCCTGAACGGTGGCGGCGTCCTCCTGCTCGGCGGTGCGGGCGCGGGCAAGACCACCACGCTCCTCGCCACGCTGCACCGCCACCCTGGGGTGCTGGTCGCCAACGACGACACATCCCTCCACCTGGGCGGCAACGGCCGGGTGGTCGCCCGCGGCTACCCTCGTGCGGTCGAGGTCCGCCGCGAGGTCCTGCCCCACCTGGCAGGCACCGCCGGTCTGCTGACCGCCGCAGCCGAGGAAGACAGCCCGAGGCGTGCGCTGTACCTGATGCCGCACCGCCTGGCCGCCGCGCTCGGCACCGCGCTCGCCGAGACCACCGAGGTGTCCGCCCTGGTCCTGCTCGCCCGTGGCACCGCTCGTCCCGAGGTGCACCGCCTCACCGCCGAGGCCGCGGCCTCCCCGGTCGCGGCTCACCTGACGGCCGCAGACCCGTACGAGTCCTGGCTCCAGCCGCATCTGCCTGCCCTGGACCCGCGCCCGGAGCAGGCACTCGCCCTGGCCCAGGAGGTGCCGGTGTGGCGGCTGACTCAACCGCTGACCGCCCTGGAGACCTCCGCCGACCTGCTCGCCGAACTCTCCGACCGCCCTGGAGGCTAGAGATGACCCTGCCGGCCCTGGCCGCCGACCACCCGCCCATCGAGCTGGCCCGCGTGGCCTTCACCCAGCTCACCGGGGAGCACGTGGAGCGCATTGCCCCGCTCTCGCGTGGCTGGGGCCACCTGTCATGGACCGTACGAACCGCCTCGGGCCGCTACCTGATCAAGACCGGGATACGGCGCCCGCACCAGTGCGACCTCTTCCGGCAGGTCGCCGCACAGCAGATCGCTGCCGCCGGCGGGGTCACCACGCCGCTCGTGGTCGCCGTCGGCGACGGCGGCGGCCCGCTCCAGCGCCCCTGCTACGTGCAGACCTGGATCCAGGGCACCGACGGCTCAACCGCCCTGGCCCGCCTCGACACTGAGGGAACCTCCCAGTTCGGCCGCGCTTTGGGACAAGCCCTGGCCGCCCTGCACCGCATACCCGGGCCCCGGTTCGCCGAGGACTGCGCTGGCACCGTCACCTACCCCTCCTGGCAGGCCGCGTGCACCGCCCGCCTTCAGCGACTGGTCACCGCGACCGAGAACGCCAAGGCCCTCCCAGCGCCGATCCTCTATGCGGTCGCCGACCGCCTCACCGCGCTCATCGACGGCCTGAACGGCGACATCACGCCCCGGCTCACCCATCGCGACGCCTACCTGCCCAACACCCTTCTGCTGAAAGACAGTCCGGACGCTGCGGGGCTCCTGGACTGGGAGGCCGCCGCGTTCTACGACCCGGTGTGGGACTTCGTGAAGCTCGGCATGTGGGTCTTCGACACGCACCCGCAGCTGCGCGGCGCGTTCCTTGCCGGGTATACCGCCCATGCCGCGTTGCCGGACGGTTTCGAGGAGCGGCTGACCGTCTACCAGGGCATCGAATACCTCGCTGCCTTCCCCTACTTCGGGGCGGCCTGGCCCGATGAGGCCATGCTGGACGGCTTCCGCAAGCTGCTCGCCGACTGGATGGACCGGCACCACCTGGCCGGGGCACGCTCGTGACCGCCCCGACCGGCGCCCAGGGGCCGGTGACGCTGGTGGTCGGCGGCAGCAGCGGCGTCGGCGCGGCCGTCGTCCGCCGCCTGCACGCCGACGGTCACCGCATCCTGGCCACCTACCACCATCACCCCGAGCGTGCCGACGCGCTAGCCGCCGACCTCGACTCAAAGCGGCGCCGTCCGGTCTTCGTGCCCGGGGTCCTCGCCGACCCGGGGGGGCCGGAGGGCCTCGTCGGGCAGGCAGTGGCCCTGTACGGGCGGCTGGACTCGGTCGTGCACTGTGCAGCCGTCATCGACACCACCCGGCTCGACGAGCTCACCGCCGCTGGCTTCGACAACGTGCTGCACACCAACGTCACCGCGGCCTTCTTGCTGTTGCGGGCCGCCGCCATGCAGCCGACCATGCGCGCTGCGGTGGTGATCTCCTCCATCGCCGCGACCTTCACCGGCCCGGACTCCGCCGCCTACGAAGCCTCCAAGGCCGCCACCTCGATGCTGACCCGGTCGCTGGCCGCCGCGTACGCACCCCGAGTGAGGATCAACGCCGTCGCCCCCGGCGCGGTGGAGACCGAACGCTCGCTGGCCGATCCCGGCTTCCCCCGAGCCATGCTGCAGGGCCGCATCCCCCTCGGCCGGCTCGCCGAACCGACCGACATCGCCAACGTGGCCGCCTTCCTGCTCGGCCAAGACGCCGCCTACCTGACCGGGCAGGTCATCACCGTCGACGGCGGCCTGTCCCTGAAACTCACCTGATACGCAAGGAGCGGTAGTCATGCACGAGTTGCACCCCCACGGCCGCACCGCCGCCGCGCGGCTACGCCACCTGGTCCCCGCCGGGGCGCACGCCTACAGCAAGGCCGCCGACCAGTGGCCCGCGACCGCCCCGCCCTTGCTCACCCACGGGGAGGGCGCCTTCGTGTGGGACGCCGACGGCCACCGCTACACCGACTGGTTCGCCGGCCTCACCTGCTGCCCGCTCGGCCACGCCCACCCCGCCGTCACCACCGCAGTCACCCGCGCCCTGCAGCACGGCACCGCCTTTCAGCTGCCCACCACCATGGAGCTGGAGGCGGCCGAGACCTTCCTCGGCCTGGTCGCCACCGGCGACGACATGGTCAAGTTCGCCAAGAACGGCTCCGACACCGTCGACGGCGCCCTCAAACTCGCCCGCTACGCCACCGGCCGCACTCTGGTCGCCAAATGCGCCGACCACCCGTTCTTCTCCACCGGCGACTGGTTCATCGGCACCACCGCCGCCTGTGGCGGCACCCACCCAGAGCCCGCCGCCCGCACCCTGAACATCCCCTACAACGACACCACCGCCATCGAGTACCTCTTCACCACCCAAGGCAAGGATCTGGCGGCGGTCATCCTGGAACCGGTCCGCTTCACCCCGCCCGACCCGGCGTTCTTCGCCCGGCTGCGGCAGCTGTGCACCCAGCACGGCACCGTGCTCATCTTCGACGAGACCGTCACCGGGCTGAAGTACCGCCTGGGCGGCGCCCGCGCCCTCACCGGCGTGCACCCGGACCTGACCTGCTGGGGCAAAGGCATCGGCGGCGGCCTCCCCCTGTCCGCCCTCACCGGCCGCCGCGACCTGATGGAACTCGGCGACCACACCCGCCCGCTCCCGGGGCAGCCGCCGCTGTTCCTGCTGTCGACCACCCACGGCAGCGACGCCGTGGCCCTGGCCGCCATGATCGCGCTGGTCACCGAGATCGCCACCACCGACGCCCTCGCCCGCGCGCACGCCACCGGCGCAGAACTCCGCCACACCGTGGACGCCCAGCTCGCACAGGCGGGCCTGGCCGATCACATCCGGCTGACCGGCTACGACTGCTTCCTCGGCCTCGAGACCACTGGAAACACCCAGGTCAACGGGCCACAGCTGAAGACGCTGTTCCTCGCCGAAGCCATTCGCGCTGGGGCTTTGGTACGGGGGATCTTCTACCCGACCGCCGTCCACACCGACGAGCACCTGGAACTCACCACGCAGGCAGTACGGCACGCCGCCGACGTCTGCGCTCGCGCCCTGGACGGCAACGCCGCAGCTGTCAGTCTGCCCGCCGCGACCCGCCGCCCGCTGTGACGGACGTCTATTCGCGGCTGGTGCTGTAGCCGGCACTGGCCTCCGCCAGCAGCGCGGCCACGCCATCCGGGTACCACGGCATCAGCGCGCTGGCCTCGTCCACCGGCACCCAGGCCGCCTCCACCACGTCATCGTCGTGGCCCCCGGCCGCAGGCTCCCCGGACAGCAACTCGGCACGGAAGACGGTAAACACGTCGTGCACCGCGGCGTCGATGCGCTCACTGACATGGACGACCCGGCCGGCCTCGACGAGGACGCCAGCCTCCTCCTTGGTCTCGCGGACCGCGGCTTCGGCGAGCGTCTCCCCGGCCTCGCGCCGCCCGCCCGGCAGGCTCCAGGTGTCCTTGTTGCGCACCAGCAGCACCCGGCCCCCGGCCGCGTCGCTCACCAGGGTGTACGCGACATCGACCCGCTCCGCAGACATTCACCGCATCCTCTCCGTCAGATGTTCTTTCTCCGATTGTCCCGGCTTGCGCGCGCCGCCGCAGGCAGCATCACGGAAGGTCGTACAAGGCTTTACCCAGGATATCCACAGCCTCCCGTTGGTGAGGAAACAGGGAGTGATGGGCTTGCTGCTGCGCCACGGTCGGTCGGTTCCTCGGTTTCGTTGAAGAGGGATCGGAGGGCATTTGGTCAGTGGGGGGCCTGTCGCGCGTATGACGCTGCAACGCGGTCCGAAGGTGTGGCTGGAAAGGCTGCAATATCGACCGCGTGTCATTCGGGCGTGTCGGGGAGCCCGCTGTTTCGTGCGTGGGGGAGCCCTGAGGGCGTGGGATCCCTGGTCTGGCTTGGAGCGGGTACGGGCAGGAAGTGGCCGAATCACCGAAAGGGCCAACCGGCTTGGGCAGTACGGCGGATCATCCCGGGAGCCTCCTCCTAGCTGGGATCTGGGCTGGCCTGCAGCAGGCTTTCCAGCTCTGTCTCGGCGTGGTCGACCGCGTTTGTCAGAGTCTCGTGGTGGTGGGCGGACAGGAGGCCGGATCCCAGACCGGCCGCGGCGATCACTGCGTTGAGTGCGTCTGTTGCCCCGTCGTCCAGGGCGGTCGCGGCGACGGGGTGGTGCAGTGCGTCTCGTGCGGCGTAGGCGTCGAGTCGGGCGACGCTGACGAGGGAGTCGAGTACGCGGGCGGTATGTCGTCCGGTGCGGTCCAGTTCCAGGGCTGACAGGCCCGTCCGGGTCTGGAAGGCGGCGGTCGGCGGATCGGGATGGGCAAGGAGCTGGAGGGCTTTTCCCAGGGTGCGGTCGAGGTCGGGTTCAGGAACGGGGGTGTCTTCGGGCTGGCAGTGGGCGTGCAGGAGGAGGGCGATGGCTCTCTCCCAGGGCTCCGTGGGCTGGGTGGTGTCGATCAGGTCGCGGGCCTGCTGGTCCAGGCCCTGCTCCATCAGGGCCATGGTCTTGATCTGTCGGCCGTCGAGGAGACGGTTGCCGATGCCGCGGTGCTGGGCCATGGCGTCGGCTGCCTCGGTCCACCGGCCGATTTGGGCGAGCGCGCGGGCGCCGTCCACGAGCAGGGTGACGTACAGCTCCTGGCACACCGTGCGGTGGTCCTCGTCCGTGCCGGTCAGGGCCGAGAGGTCGACGGTGCGGCCGTCGATGTCGGTCTTGTTCCGGTGTCGGGCAGCGTCGTTGAGGTAGTGCAACAAGCTGTAGGCAAGTTCGCCGTGGCCGGCACGAGTCTGCAGCCGGGAGAGGTTGACGAGCGGCATCAGTGACATCACGGCGACCCGTCCGCTAAGGCGTCCGGCATTGGCGAAGACCTGGTGCTGGCGCCAGCACAGATCCTCGGCCAGGTCGGGCAGGCCGATGTCGGAGGCAATGAGCGCGGCGTAATTGAGGACCCCGCAGGCGCGGGCCACCAGGTCGTGATGGCTCGCACCTGCGGGTGCGACGGTCAGCCTGGTGAGGTGGTTGATGCGCTCATTCAAGGGGAGTGCGGGCGCCTTGGTGCGGCGGACCAGGGGGATGCGGCTGGCTATCGCGGGGATCATCGGCTCAGCCCTTGCGCGTCCAGTCGACGACGAGTCGGCTGTAGGGCTTGTCGACGACGAAGCGCGGGTCGTTGGCCGTCAGCCGGTCACGGGCGTCGGCGACGGCCATCCGGAAGCCCGGTTCGGGAGCGTCGTTGCCGCCGGTCGCGTCCCAGGCGCGGATCTCGCTTACGACGCGCTCGGTAAGGTCGGCGCCGCTCTCGCCGTGGCCGATCACGCCGATCTCCCAGTACCGGCCCTTCTCGTCCTCGCCCTCCCGGATGGTCAGGTACGCGAGCGATCCGCCGTCGAGGGCGGCCATGGACCCCCATCCGAAGTGCGGTGTGAACCCGGGGCGCTGTCCCGGGAGGCGGGAGAGGCCGTTGGGCAGCACGCAGGCCAGGTAGAGGTATAGCCACTCCCACGCGGAGCCCTGCCGGAACTTCGCCCCGGTGTAGATCTTGGTCTGCTGCTGGTCGAGGACGGTACGCAGAGCGTCGCGGTCGATGTCCTGCTCGCTGAACGTCTCCAGGCGCACGTTGCCCTCGCCGGTCATCGGCACGAGGGTGTACACGTCGTCGCAGACGCCCTTGCGCAGCGGGATGAAGGTGGCCATCTCGCAGGAGACGGTCTTCCACGTGTCTCCGTCGCGTTCGAAGGCGAAGGAGCGGGAGATGCTGCCGCGGATGCGCATCGGCAGGACCAGGCGCCCTGCGGGGGCGAGCTGGTCGAGGATCTTCACGGGGACGTCGCCGGCGCCGACGGTGAAGATGATCCGGTCGTAGGGGGCGTGCTCGGGCAGGCCGGCCGCGCCGTCGGCCATCACCGCGGTGGCGTTGTCGACACCGGCTTCGGCGAGGTGCTGGCTTGCGCCGGCGACGAGGTCCTGGTCGACGTCGAGGGTCCAGACCTGCCCGCCGGGGGAGATGATCTTGCCGAGGAGGGCGGCGTTGTAGCCGGTGGCGGCTCCGGCTTCCAGGACCTTGTGACCGGGCTGGGCGCCGAGCTGTTCGAGCTGGGTGGCGACGATGGACGGCGCGGAGATACAGGAGATCATCTCCCCGTGCTCGTCGTGCTTGATCGGGACCGCGTCCTCCTTGTACGCGCTCTCCAGGTCGACGCCGGGCAGGAAGGCGTGCCGGTCGGTGGTGCGGAAGGCGTCGATGGCCGCTTGGCTGTGCAGGTGGCCGCTGCCGACGAGTCGCTGGGCGAGGGCTTCGCGCAGCTGGTTGGGGTCGGTCACGGGTGTCACGGTGGTCTCCATTCGAGGGAGGCTAGGGTCCGCCGAGGCGGACTTGCGGGTAGACACGTCAGCCCCTTCTCCGGTGGAGAAGGCGACGTGACGGCCGAGCCACGCGGTGGCGGCCTGCATGGGGGCAGGCACGCCCGCGCGGTTGAACGCGAAGATCGCGTGATGGGCGATGACGCCCCGGATTCCGCGTATCAGTCGGCCGTCGGCGGCGAGTCGGCGCAGCCGGCGGCCGGCGTCCTCGAACGCGGCAACGCGCTCGACCCAGCCAGCCTCCGGCTCCGGGCGCAGAGCCGCGTCCGCGTTCATCAGCCGCCGCATCGCGGAGACGGCTTGCTCCAGCGCGTGCCCCTGGGGCGGGGCGACGGCGGGCCGCAGGGCGGCCCACCGGGCGTAGACGTCTCCGGCTTCGAACGGGTCCAAGCGGGCCCCGCGGATCATGGCGGACAGCAGCATCACGCTTCGCTCGCGGGCGCCGGGGGTGCCGGTCTCGGCGAGCGTGGCCGGGCTGTCGGCGCAGAACACGTCGTGTGCGACCTGCATGCCTTCGGGGCCGCCGAAGGCATGGGTCTCCGGCTCGTAGATCCCGCTCGTCCAGCCGGTGATCACGCGGTCGGCAACAAGCTGGTCCAGCAGGCCGGTGGCGGGCTGCTCGGTGCGCAGGCGCACGCCGGCGTCCTTGCGCAGGAAGTGGAAGCGCCGCCCGGCCAGTGCGGTCGCGAGGGCCCGCGCGGCGTTGGCGGGCGGGTCGGGGAAGGCCACGGAGGCATGCCACCAGGACGTGTCCGCGGGGAGCGGCAGGTTCTCATCGTCGAAGGTCATGGGCAGGGAACTCCTTGCGAAGCGGCAAGATGGTGGTCAGGTGATCAGCAGGACGCGGGTCCAGCCGGTGGTATCGGTGGCGTCCAGGGCGAGTTGGGCTCCGCCACGGCCTTCCATGAAGCCCGGCTTGGGCAGGTGCTCCCAGTCGGCAGCCAGCCGTCGGTGCAGGTCCTGGATGATCGAGGTGAAGCGCGCAGGGCTGGGGCTGTCGGCGGCGACCGCGCGGGTGAGCGTCAGCAGACCGGCCCAGCCGTGGCAGAGGGTCGAGTCGGTGATACGGGCGAGCCGCAGCGGATCGGTCAGGATGGTCTCGACGGTGTTCTCGGCCGCCTGGCGGCGGGCGGGGTCGCCGAGGGCGAGCGCGGCGAGCTGTTGGGCGCGGGCGATGCCGGGCTGGCCGTAGCACCAGGACTGGCGGGCCCGTTCCGCCTCTGGCGGCTGCTCGGCGTTCAGGTGTGCTGCCGTGGACCAGTAGTGGGCGCCGTGCCGGTCGAGCCAGGTCGCGAACGTGCCGACTGCCTCCTCCTGGCCGGGGACGCTGACGCCGGCGCGCAGGGCGAGGGAGAGCACGGCCAGGGGCCCTGCGATGCCGTGGGCCATGCCGTTGTTGCCGTGCCCGCCGGCCATCTCTTTCCCGTCCGGGCCGACCGGCGACCACCACCCGGGCAGGATTCGGCCGTCGTCGCGGGTGGGGTGGGCGAGCGCGACGAGGCAGGCGAGTACGTCGGGCAGCCGGGGCGCGGTCGGGCGACGGGACAGCAGCAGCGCGGCGAGCCCGGTCAGGCCGCGGATGAGGTCCCATTCGGCCAGGTGGGGCAGAGCGCCAGCGGCCTGGCGGCGGTGGGCGGCGGCGAGCCGGGCGTCCACGACGCGGTCGACGGCCGCGCGGACGTCGTCGCTGGCCCCGTGGGCGCGGGTCAGGACGAATTCCAGGGCGGGTGCGCCGTGGAAGAGACTGGCGTTGCTTCCGGTGCTGACCCCGCGGGCGGTGGCCTGGGTGAGGTGGCGGCGGGCGGTGGACAGGTCATGGCGCTCGATGTCGAGCAGAGCCATCCCCAGGGCGCCCTCGGAAAGGTCCTGCGTACGGGGCACGGTCGTCATGGTTATGAGCGCCTGGCCAGGGGAACGACGATGCTGTGGGCCCGGCCGCCGATCCACCCGTCGGCGCCCGGCGGGGGCGCGTCGTGCAGGGTGGCGATGCCGAAGGGACTGGCGTCCAGGTGCGCGCGCAGGAGGTCCAGGTCGACATCGCGGGTGAGGTCGAGGGGCAGCTGCTGGTCGTCCTCGGCGAGCAGGACCCGCTCTGGCACCCTGAACCGGACACGCCAGGCGTGGAGTTGGTCCGTCCACTGCTGGAGTGGTGCGGTGCGGGCTGGCAGCGTGCGGCTGCGGATCTTCCACCGGGCGGCGGTGAGGATGGTGCGCCGGTAGGTGAGGGCCGGGATGAAGGGCAGGGTCCAGGCGGCGCCCCAGTCGAACCAGGTCACCTGCGGGGAGGTGGCCCTGCTGATCTCGCCGAGGAAGCGAGCCATCGGTGGGGTGTAGCTGTTCCACAGGAAGTTGATGGCGGTGGGGGCCAGCAGCTCCAGCGGCTTGCCCGTCGCGGACTCCACCAGCTGGGGGCGGCCGTCGGCGACGGTGACCGACAGATCACGGGGGAAGAGGACGTGTGGGGCGGGGCGGCGGAATTCGCCGACGCTGACGATGCGGGATAGGGCCTGGGGCGCGCGGGTGAGCAGGTCGGCCGGTACCCGCCCCGCGTGGAAGGAGAGCTGCGCGAGTTCCGCCTCCGGATCGACGGTGGGCAGGTTCGCGTATGCCTCCTCGACGCCAGGGAACAGGTGCCAGAACCGGCCGGTCATCGATCCGGCCGAGCGGGAGACGGTCAGCACACGCAACTGGAAGTCGCCCCGGTCCAGGGCCGGAACAGAGATGGCATGGACCTGTGCGGCCAGTTCGAGGTGGGGCGCCAGGTCGTGGGGCTTGTCGCCGGCCGCTGCTTCCAGTTCTTCGATCATCGCCCCGGTCAGCGCGACGGTGCGGCTGCCTTCGGTGGCGGCGGTGCCGGCCAGCTCCAGCAGCAGGCGGTCACGCCGGGACATCGGCCGGGGCGGTTCGCTCGCCGTGACGAACCCCGCCGGGAAGCCCACGCCCCGGTCGGGATCCGTGGCCGCGTCCACCGGCACCACGGTGTTCTCGCCGTAGCGCTCGGAGAACTGCTCGATCCACCGCCGCCAGGTCGGCGTCCCGTTCGGATGGGTGACCAGGCGGGCCAGGACGGTCGCAGCGGTCTCCACTTCGGTCAGCACCTGGCCAGGCAGCCGCACGTCGGCGTCCAGCCGCAGGTCGCACGCGGTTCGCAGGCCGGCTGCCCGAGCGCGCGCTGCAGGCGGTAAGGCGTCGGTGGGGTCGGCGACGGTGGCGGGCGCGCGCAGCGAGGAACGCAACAGCCGAACCCGCAGCAGTTCACCCAGCAGCCAGTCGCGCGCCGTGCCGCTCGCGGCGGGGAACTCCGCGGCCAGCTTGTCGGACAACTGGCGGTATCCGATCGGCGATCGGGCCAGGTCGAGGACGAGACGCAGTGCGGGGCTGAGGGTGAGGCGGAACTCGGCGTCGCCCTCGGAGGGCACGTGGATGTGCTGGCCGCGCTGTCGGATCAGGGTGTTGACGCAGACCTCGGCGTCGGCCATGCGCGCCGCGTCGCTCTCCCAGGTGCTGAGCACTTCTTCGAGTCCGGCCGGCTCGGGGCGGGCCACAGCCTGATGCTGCTCGCAGATGCGGACGGACGTGGTCTGGGCGAAGCCGAGCGGGGCGACGCCGGCGAACAGGCCGTAAGGCGTGGAACGGCGGGCGTAGCGGATCGCGTAGCGGGCGGTGGACAGCGCCGCCCGGCGCATCCGGCGCACCTTCGGTGTGCGGCCGTCGATGATGGCCTGCACCTGGTCCGCCAAGCGAGGGCTCGCCTGCGACACGCTCTGGCGGAAGTCGGTGTCGGACCACACGGTGCTCAGCCACGCGCGCCACTCGTCCACGGATGCCGCGGTCGACGGCCAGGGCGGCATGGCGGGCTCGGTCGTGTGGACCGCGGCGCGCAGCATGGCCTGCCCCGCGGCCTCGTACAGGCTGGGCCGGTGCCGTGTCATCAGGCTCTCCTCATCTTCTGTATGGCGGGCGGGGCGGGCCGGGCGGGGGAGAGCCCCGTCCGGCCCGCGTTGCCGGGGTGATCCGGCTTACGAGGTGGTGCAGGCGCTGGGGCAGGAGCTGCCGCAGGTGTCGCCCGTGCTGCACATCAGGACCGTCTCGGTCGCCGGCGTGCCCTCGATGAAGGTGATGTCGAGCCCGAACGGGTCGTCGTCGGTCTTCACGAGGTCCGCCTGCGCGGGAGCGGTCGGCCTCTCGGCCTGGATGGCGGTCATGCATGCCTCCTAGGAGTGATGGATGGTGCGGGATGCCGAGGCCCGGACGGGCCCCGGAGTCTGCTGCCGGACGGCGACGGGGCGGTGAAGTCGCCTGAGCTGTCGCACGCCTGGAGGTCGGTGTGTGGTGCGGTCAGACTGCTTCGGGCTGCGTCTGCGGGTGTTTCTTCGCGGCCTGGTCCAGCAGCCGGGTGAAGTGCTCGGCCCGCTCATCGCCCTCGGCCTCGCGGGCGCGGAGGTCGCCGAAGCGGTGCCAGTAGCGCCGGCAGACGTCGCTGCTCATGATCAGCGAGGCGTAGAACGGGAGTTGCCCTTCGCGGACGAAGCCGAGGCGGTCGCGGAGGCTGAGCGCGCAGATCAGCTGGTTGGCGTTGAGCAGCTGCATGTACTCCTCGACGTTGATGTCCGCGGGTGCCCAGAGCTTGGCGAGGTCGGCGTTGGTGGACACCTGGGCCAGCCAGTCGAGCTGGTTGCGGGTGACGGCCGCCTCGTTGCGCTCGGTCTGGTGCTGCGCGTCCTGCCTGAGCCGGGCGGCTCCGACCACGGCGGTGGTGAGGGAGACGGCAGCACCGGCAGCCAGGACGGCGGTGGTGAGCTTCATCTGTCAACGATCCTTTCGCAGGGTGGAGTTGCGGCCGGGAGGCCGACTGGTGGAGAAGCTGGGGTTCCGCTTCTTCACGCGGCCCCCGTGAGGACGACGGTCGGGGATTCATCGGCAGAGCCGTCAGGGGCGTACCGGCGGCGTACCGCCTTCAGAGCGACAGCGATCGGCGGCAGACCCACGGTGGCCCTGCGTGCGTCGACTGACTCCGGCGCGCGCAGCGGGCACAGTTCGATGCCGTCGTCGCATAGCTGGTATTGGGTGCCGTACTCCTGGTGGCGCCTGCTGGTGATGAGGGCGCGGTCGTGCAGGCGTGCCCAGTGCTGGACCAGCGCGTCGCCGGCCTGGACCGCACGTCCCAGCAGGGTGGTGGCGGCGCGCTGGAACGCGGGGTCGTCGTCGCTGTGCAGGGCGATGCTCCACGCGGCACGGGCCGCGGTGGGGCCGACGAGGCGGTGGCCGGGCCAGTCGTGCTCGCCCAGGATGCGGCGCAGCACGTTGGTGTTGGCGTGGTCGGTGTGCCGGGCCCGTCCGAGTTGGACGGCGTCGAGCTGGTCGCGCACGCGTTTGGCCCGGTACGCGGCCGATTCCGCGGCGCGGGCGATCAGCTCGCGGGCGAGGTCGGGCCGCTGCGGTTCGTCAGTTGTCACATGCTGCTCCGATTATCCGGGGTCGGCTGCGGCGCGTGGACCTGGCAGCTGATCAGCGGGCGGAGCCTGGGGCGGTGCTCGGCGGGGAGTTCGAGGCGGGCGACTCGGTCGCCGTCGCGTCCGGGGCCGGATCCGCGCACGTCCCAGCCGATGTCGGTGAGCCGACGCAGGAGGGCAGCGAGGGGGTTGGCATCGAGAGCGTGGCGGGCCAGGGCCTCGGCCCGTACGACGTGGAGGTCGAGTCGGGCGGCGAAGTCGGACGCCCACAGGGTGATCAGGCGGGCGATGTCATCAGCCTGGCCGGGCAAGGTGTGGACACAGCTCAGGTAGAGGCCGGGCCGCTGACCCCATCCGAGGTCGGGGTCATGCTCGGGGATCATGCAGGCCAGCAGCCTTCCGTCTTCGTACAGTCCGGCGGAGAGGGTCTGCGCCTCGCGGAACTGCGCGGGGATGTCAGCTCGGGCAGGTACGGGCAGGCCGCGCATGGTGAGCCAGTGTTGGCGGTTCTGGACAAGGGCGGCAGCTTCTTCGCGCTCGGCGTCCGTGCTGAGCGTGCGCATCTCGTATGCGGCGGTCGGCGGGGCCGGAGCGAACGGGAACTGAGGGGGGCACTCCTGGCTGGTGGTGGAGGCCGTCGGCCGGGTCACTGGCTCGCTCCGCTTCGCTTCGTGTGGGCCTGCTCGGCCAGCAGCAGCTTCCAGCCGTGAGCCAGGACCACCAAATGGGTGGTGTTCTGTGCTCCCGTGTCGGCGAGGAGCTGATCGAGCGCGGCGGGCAGGTCGGCCGTGACGAGGTTGGCGGCGCGGGCGATGTACAGGGGCTGGCTATAGGTGGTGACGGCCTTGAGCAGGCTGAACTGCTCGGGACTGAGGACCGGAGCGGCTCGCTGCGGTGTCGGGGCGATGACCACTTCGGCGTCGAGGAGGTGGTGTGCGACGACGGCGAGGGAACAGCGTTCGGGGCAGCGCAACGTCCAGCGCATGCTGTGCAACTTGGAGTTGACGGTGCCCAGCTTGAGCTGGGCTGCGGATGCGATCTCGCGAGCGTTCAGGCCCTTCACCACATACGCGGCGAGCCGCCGTTCGGACGGGGTGAGGCGCCGCGTTGGGAAGGGGTCGGGGGCGGTCATGGCGAGCTTCCTCGTTGATATCGATCAGATGGTCGTCGTGGGGCACAGGCGCACGGGGACGGTGGTGTGGCCGTTGCTGATGAGGCTTCGGAGACGCGGCAGGTCCTCGCGCTGGGTGGCGAGCTGGGCGTCGGGAAAGCGCTCGAAGAACAGGCGCAGGGCGGTGGCGACTTCGAGGCGGGCCAGCGGGGCGCCGAGGCAGAAGTGGACGCCGTGCCCGAATGTGAGGTGGGCCTTGCTGGTTCGGGTGGCGTCGAACTGGTCGGCGTTCTGGTGCAGGTCGGGATGCCGGTTGGCGGCGGCGTAGGAGGCGAGGATGGCTTCGCCGGAGTGGATGGTCTGCCCGTCGGGGAGCGGGATGTCGGTGAGGGCGTAGCGCAGGGGAAGGTGCTTGACCGCGGGCTCGTACCGCAGGGTCTCCTCGACGATGTCCTGCCAGGTGCACCGTCCGTCCCTGACGTGGGCAAGTTGCTGCGGGTCGGACAGCAGAGTGGTGAGGGCATGGTCGATGACGTTGACGGTGGTCTCGTACCCGGCGCTGATCATCAGCAGGAGCGTGTCGCGCAGTTCGGCGTCGCTGAGGGCGGAGCCGTCGCCTTCCTCGTCGCGGGTGGCGATCAGCAGCGAGGTCATGTCCTCGCCGGGCGTGGTGCGTTTGCTGGCGATGAGGGCATCCAGCAGGCCGTAGAGGGCGGCGGTGTTGGCCGTCTGCTCTCCGGCGGTGAGGTGGGTGGCGAACACGTTGTCGACCACCGTGCGGAACTTGGCGCGCTGGTCGGCGGGGACGCCCATGAGCTGTCCGATGACGGCGATCGGCAGCGGGTAGGCGAGGTGCTCGCGTAGGTCGATGCTTTCCCCGGGCGGGAGGGCGTCGAGGGTGTCGAGCAGGCCGGTGACCAGGGTCTCGATGTCAGCCTGGAGGGTGGCGGTGCGGCGGGCGGAGAGGGCGGGGGCGATCATGCGGCGCAGGCGGCTGTGGTCCGTGCCGTAGGCGGTGAACATGTTTTCCACCGCGATCCACAGGGCCAGCGGCCAGGTGGGGACGGTCTCGGCGAAGGCCGGCCAGTGGGCGCGGCCGTCCTTGGAGACGTCCTTGCTGGTGAGGAGCTGCTTGAGGAGGGCGGGGTCGGAGACGGACCAGGCGCGCACGCCGAGGATGTCCACGAGGGTGGCGGGGCCGCGCTCGCGCAGGGCCTGGTGTTCGGCGTCCGGGTCGCTGCCGGCGGGGTCGAGGACGAGTATCTGTTCGGGCATGTCGGGGTCTCTTTCAGCTGGTGGGGAAGGTGACCGGCAGGGTCACCAGGGAGCGGTGGAAGGGGCCGGGGCGCCAGGTGAGGTCCTCGCGGCGGGCGTCGAGGTCCATCTCGGGCAGGGCGTCGAGGATGTGGAGGATGGCGGCTTCAGCGATGAGGTAGGCGTGGGAGCTGGCCGGGCAGCTGTGCGGGCCGGCGCCCCAGGCGAGGTGGGCGCGGTTGCCCAGCGGCGGGCGGGCTCCCAGGTCGGGGTCGTTGTTGCAGGCGGCGTAGCTGATGACCACCGGCTCGTCGGCCGGGAGCAGGTAGCCGCCGACATCGGCCGGCCGGGGCGGGTAACTCATGGAGAAGTTCGCGAGCGGGGGGTCGCGGTACAGGACCGTGTCCAGGGCTTCGCGGACGGAGGCGTCTCCGGCGTGGAGGTCCCCAGAGAAGTCGGGGTTGGTGAGCATCTCCAGGAGCGTGTTGGTGATCAGGTTGGTCAGCGGTTCGATGCCGGCGCCGTAGAGGGTGATGAGCTGCTGGCCCAGTTCGGTGTCGTTGAGCTGGGCGACGTGGACCAGGAGCCTGCTGGTCACGTCGTCGCCGGGACGCTGGCGGCGCAGGGCGACGAGGTCGGTGACGGCCTGGGCGAGGATCTGGTTGCCGATGGAGGCGTTGACCCCGTCGAAGATCTTGGACATGCCGTCCGCGATCCGCTGCCCGACCTCGTCGGGGCAGCCGAGCAGATAATTGAGCGTCCTAAAGGCGAGCGGCCAGGCGTACTGGGACAGCAGGTCGGCCTTCCCACCGGTCTTGAAGGCATTGATGGTCTGGGCGGCGACCTGCTCGACGTGATCCCGCAGGGCATGCTGGTCGACGGCCCGGAGCGCGGCGGTGTTGGCGGCCCGGTAGCGGGCGTGCTCACCGCCGGAGGAGCGCAGCGCGTTGGGGCGGTACTCCATCATCGGCCGGATCGGGCAGGTGTCCGGGACGGTGGTCTGCCACCGGCGCGGGTCGGCGGGGAAGCGCTGCGGGTCGCCGAGGATACGGCGAGCGTGCTCGTAGCCGACGACCAGCGTGGCCGGCACGCCGGGCGCCAGGTCCACCGGGACCAGCGGCCCGAACTGCTCGCGCATACGCCGGTAGAAGGCGTGCGGGTCCTGGGCGAAGTCCGGCTCGTACAGGGAGATGCGAAGGGGCGCGGTGCTCACGGTCGGGGCTCCAGACGTGCGAGGTATTCGGTGAGCTGGATCAGGGCCTGCATGCAGGACGCCCGCTCGCGGGCGTCGCACACGGTCAGCGGGGTGTGTGCCTCCAAGGCGAGCGCCTCGTGGATCTCGGCGAGCGGGTAGCGGGGTGCGCCGTCGAACTGGTTGAGGCAAACCGCGTACGCCACGCCGGCCTCTTCGAGGAGGGTGAGGATCTCGTGGGAGGCGTCCAAGTCGCGGGGGTCTACGAGGACCAGGGCGCCGAGGGCGCCGGTGATCAGCTCCTCCCACAGGAACCGGAACCTGGCCTGTCCCGGTGTGCCGAACAGGTACAGCACCAGGTCGTCGCCGAGGTGCTTGCGCCCGAAGTCGACGCCGACGGTGGTGGTGCTTTTCTCCGGCGTGCGGGCCAGGTCGTCGATCAGGGCGCTGGCCTGGGTGATGGTTTCTTCCATGTGCACGGGCGGCACTTCGGAGACGCTGCCGACGAAGGTGGTCTTGCCCACGCCGAAGGCTCCGGCGACCACGATCTTCGCGGTCGCCGTCACCGTCGGCGCGACGAACCGGTCAGGCGTGAGCGCGGAGGCCATGAAGGACCCTTTCGATCAGTGAGGCGGGAGGACGGTCGTCGTCCTGGGCTTGGGCGAGGGTCATCAGCCCGAGTCCGATGAGGTCGGCGACGAGGATGCGGGTGGTCGAGGGCGGCAGGGCGAGGTCGGAGGCGATCTCGGCGACGGCCAGACCGCCGCCGCGGGCGCCGGCGAACAGAGCCAGCAGGCGGCGTCCGTCGGCATTAAGTCCGGGGTGGGTGCCGGTCGCGGCGAAGACCACGCTCTCCAGACGCACATCCGTGCTGGGGCGTGTACGTCCGCCCGTGCGGACGTAGGGCCTGACCAGGTCGGGATCCTGCCGCGGCCTGCTCATGCCGGCGGTGCTTCCACGCCGCTGGTCACCCGGGTTTTGACGCCCAGCTGGTCGCCGACGCTTCCCGCCAGCCGCAGGGCGGCCTCGCCGATCACACCGATGTCGACGTGGGGGCTGCTGGTGCGGACGGCGAGCATCGTGTTCTCCCCGGCGGGGATGAGCAGGGAGATGTGGCCGACCGACTCCATGACGAACTGGCGCACGCCCCCGCCGCCGGTCTCGTGGTCGTAGGCCCGGGACGCCGCCCACAGCGTCGAGGTGATGGCGGCGATCTTCTCCGCCTGCTCCTGCGGGAGGCGGGGTGTGTAGTCAGGGCTCATGCCGTCGGCCGCGACGAGCACGGCGTACTCCACGCCGTCGGTCTCCTCCAGGCGCGCCAGGAGCCAGCCGATGTTCTTCTCGCTCATGCTTCGTGTCCTTGCTCGTCAGGGATCGGGGAGGGGGTGGCGTCAAGTTCGGCGCGTGCCGCCTGGGTGCCGCGGGCCCAGGAAGCGATCACGCTCGCGCGTCCCGGTTCCGCGTTGACCGGGCGGCGGGCGGGAGCAGGCGCCGGCGTGCCGCGCCGGTGGCGCCGAGTCAGCCCGCTGGCCGTCGTCCCGGCAGCGGCCGGTGCGTCGAGGCGCTCCTCTGCCGGCGGGTGCGCCGGGAGGGGCACGGGCTGCGGTCCTCGCGTCGGCGGGGCCAGTGCCAGGCGGCTTTCCGGGACGGGGGCGAGCGCGCCCTGCGGTACGCTGTGCGCCGCCTGCGCGGGCGCGGCCTCGGCCACGGTGGTGAGGAGGCCCTCGGGCAGGGTGAGGAGCGCGCGGGTACCCAGCAGCGCGTTGGGGGCCTGGACGTCGACCCGGAACCCATAGGCGCGAGCGAGAGCGGCGGCGACCCGGAAACCCGTCTTGGGCAGGGCGCCGAGCCGTGTGATGTCGTCGCAGCGCTGGCCCGTGAGGACGTCCCGTGCCTCGTCCAACTGCTCCGGTGTCATCTGCAGGCCGCTGTCGTCCACGATGACGGTGACCCCGTGGTGGCCCTGCTCGAAGGAGACGTGGACGCGGGACTGCGGCGGGGAGAACCGCAGCGCGTTGTCCAGCAAAAGGGCGAGGGTGTGCACCACGGGCCCCACGGCATGGGTCTTCACCGCGAGGGGCAGCTCCTGCGGCGCCACCCGCTGGTAGTCCTCGACGTAGCCCATCGCTGCCCGCACCACGTCGGTCAGGGTCGTGGTGGTCCAGTGCCGGGTCAGCTTGCCGCCGGCCAGGACGGTCCAGCCCTGCGCGACCAGCAGCGTCTGCTGGACGGTGCGGTCGATCCCGGTCAGCGTCTCGAAGGCGGCGTCGTCCTGATGCGCCCGGACCCCCTCGCTGACCTTGCGGCTGGTCCGGGCGGCCATGCCCACCAGCGCCGACGACACGCTGCGCACTGCGGCCTCGGTCGACCGCACGGCGTTCGCCTGCACGCGTGCGATCTCCGCCTGCGCGTCGGTGTGCGAACGGCGCAGCTCCTCCGCCCCGCGCGTCTTGACCCGTTCGATCTCCTGGTGCGCGGTGTACTGGATGTCACGGACGGTGGCCTGGACAAGGCCGGCGGTGGCCTTGGCCGCGAGCTCCAGCCGCTCGCCGACCGCAGTGCCGGTCAACTCCGGCGCCACAACAGACGAAGCAGCCCCGCCGCCAGTCTTGTGGATCCGCGGCAGCACCTCGTGGACCAGCCGGTGCAGGGCCTGCTCGGTGGCCTGCTGCTCGCGGGCCAGGAGATGTACCTGCTGTCGTGCCGCGAGCAAGCGGCGACGGGTGACCCAGGCTGCCGCTCCGGCGACGACGGCCGCGAGGGCGAGCAGGACGAGCGTGGTGATGGCGAGCGTGTTCATCAGGCACTCGCCGCCACGAGGACGTCCGCCTCGGCCGCAGGCGCACCTGCGCCAAGTTGCTGCAGCAGGAGCGCGGATCCGATGATCCCGATGTGGCTGTACGCCTGCGGGAAGTTGCCCAGCTGCCGCCCGCTGGTGGGGTCGTACTCCTCGGCGAGCAGGCCGAGGTCGGTGCGCAGGGCCAGCAACCGGCTGAACAGCGCGTGGGCTTCGTCCAGGCGGCCGGTCAGGGCGAGCGCGTCGACCATCATGAACGAGCAGAGGAGGAAGGACCCCTCGTTACCGGTCAGGCCGTCGACCCCGGCGCGCTTCCCGGCGGTGCGGTACCGGTGCACGAAGCCCTCGGGGGTGGACAACTGCTGGCGCACCGCTTCCACCGTTCCGACCACGCGCGGATCGTCCGGCGGCAGGAAGCCCACCCGGGGGATCAGCAGCAGCGCGGCATCAACCTCCGGCGATCCGTAGGACTGGGTGAAGGTGTTGCGCTCGGCGTCGAAGCCGCGCGTGCACACCTCATGGTGGATGGCCTCGCGCAGCTCGATCAGCGCGACCAGGTCGGCTTCCATGGCGCCGGCCTCGACCAGGCGGATGGTGCGGTCGACGGCCACCCAGATCAGGATCTTGGAGTGGACGAAGTGCCGCCGCTGTCCGCGGACTTCCCAGATCCCCTCGTCGGGCATCTGCCACCGCTCGGCCAGGTGCTCAACGAGCCGCTGGTGGAGGACTGCAGTGTCCCCGCACGGGGCGACGCCGCTCGCGTGGGCGAGGTAGAGGGTCTCGATCACGTAGCCGTAGACGTCGAGCTGCACCTGGTCGGCCGCGCCGTTGCCGATCCGGACCGGCGCGGAGTTCTCGTATCCGGGCAGCCACCCCAGCTCCCGCTCCGGCAGATCCCGCTGGCCGGTGATGCCATACATGATCTGCAGGTTCTCCGGATCGCCGGCCACCGCCCGCAGGAGCCACCGGCGGAAGGAGTCGGCCTCCTGGCGGAAGCCCGCCCCGAGCAGCGCGGCCAGGGTGGTGGAGGCGTCGCGCAGCCAGGTATAGCGGTAGTCCCAGTTCCGCGCGCCGCCGAGTTCCTCGGGCAGCGACGTGGTCGGCGCGGCGACGATGCCCCCGCTGGGCGCGTACGTCATCGCCTTCAAGGTGATGAGCGACCGGATGACGGCGTCACGGTAGGGCCCGGTGTAGGTGCACTGGCTGGTCCAGCTCTCCCAGAACGCCAGGGTCTCCTCCAGCGCAACTTCGGGTTCCGAGATCTCGGGCGCGCATCCGTGGGACGGACTCCAGCTCAGCACGAAGGCCACGCTGTCCCCGGCGCCGACCGTGAAGGAGCCGACGATAGCCCCGTCCTTCTCCTGCTGCTCGGCGGCCGTGTCCAGCCACAGCGCGTCCTCGCCGCCCTCGGCCACCATGCGCCCGCCCACCTCGTGGACCCACGGACTGATACGCCCATAGCCGGGGCGGGCGCGCAGCGCCGACATCATGGCAACCTGACCGGCCTTGCCTTCCACGATCCGGATCACCTGCGGCGCTCCGTTGCGTGGCGGCATGAAGTCGGTGACCGTCACACTGCCGGAGGAGGTCGTCCACACCGTCTCCAGCACGAGGGACTCGCCGACATAGCGCCGCTCGGCGCTTGCTGCGTCACCCTCCTGGTAGGCGGCGGCGGGGGCTATGCGCCATGCCCCGTGCTTCTCCGAACCGAGCAGGGCCGCGAACGGGGCCGGCGAGTCGAAGCGGGGCAGGCACAGCCAGTCGATCGAACCGTCATCGCAGACGTGGGTGCTGGTCTGCATGTCGCCGATCAGGCCGTACTGCTCGATGCGCGGAAGCCGTTTCATCGTGTGGATCTCCGTGAGCCCCGCAGGGACGGGGTGGTATCGGGGCCGCCGCAGCGGCCGGGAACGGTGGGCAGAAGGCAGGTCGGTGGCCACCGAGTTGGGGGGGAGCGTTGCCGGGCGGCGGCAGGTCCTCGACGGCTCGTACAGGGCTCGCCGCCCGCTCGCCGCGAAGCACCAGCCAGGCCGTCGGCCCAAGGACCAGAGCAATGACGACGGCACCGGTCACGGTCACGTCCGCGGCACCGAAGCGGCGAAGACCAGACAGGCCAGGGCGAGGGCGAAGACGGCCCCGCGCAGCACGTTGACCGTCGGCTTCCGCCAACGCCGCCCGCCCTCCACGCTGATCGGCCCGGGACCGCCGCGTTCCACATAAGCCATCAGCTCCTGGACGGCCTTGGCGAGCCTGACCAGATACACCCGGCTCGCCATGAAGCCCTCGGGAACGCTGTCGGAGCAGAGCCGCTGCGCGCGCAGCAGGGCGGGAATCCCCGGAGCGGTCCGTGCGCCCAACTGGGCAACATGGCCGCGCAGAAGACGAACGAGATCTTCCACATCGGCAGCGCTCGCGGGCAGCGGCGAACCCTCGCCCAGCACGAGCGTCACCGTCTCCGACGCGGCCACCACGTGATCGCGCTCTGGCGCCGGCGCCTCGGTGACGGGCGCTCGCCGCCCGCGCCCGCCCACGGGCTGGCTGTCACCTCGGTGAGGGTCCAGCGAAAGGCGCATGGCACAACTCCTGTTCGGATCAAGCCAAAGTGAGCTGAGATCATCGGCCGGAGCCGACGCTTGGTGTGCGAAGTGAGTGATCTGGCAGCTACGTTGAGCGAACCGTGAATCCCGTCCGAGGGGTATGCCTGTGCGGCTGGGAAGGCCGTCAAAGGCGTCAAAGATCATTTCGGAACCGAGGGGCAGTCCATGGCCCGTGAACGAAACGCCGCTTTCGCCGCACTCCTGCGCGAAGCAGGCTGGTCCCAGCCGCAGGCAGCCGCCGCTGTTGCCCGCGTGGCCGCGGAGTGCGGAGTGCGTGAGCTGGAGGCGATCTCCCGCTCGCACATCGCTATGTGGGTCCAGGGCACGAAGCCGAGTGGCAGAGCGCCGCATATCCTGCGCGAGACGCTGTCCCGCAAGATCGGCCGCCGCCTCACCCTGGCCGACCTCGGACTGGAAGAAGAGCCGACAGGCACGACCGACACCGGATCCGACTGGAGCGTCGACCCTCTGACCGCACTGGCCGAGCTTGGAAGCGACGATCTCGACATGCACCGACGCAAGCTGCTGGCCACCGCCGCATACTCCGCGGCCGGCCTCGCCCTGCCCACCACGTCGTGGTGGGCAGCCGCCCCCGCTGCAGCGGCGAACCGCCGACCGGTCTCCTCGCGCTCGGTGACCCAGGCCGACGTCGACGACGTCCGCGACCTTACGGTCTACTACTCCGCGCGCGACCAGCAGCGAGGCGGTGCATCCGGCCGCAAAGCCCTCGCCAGCCACCTGCTCGACGAAGCGGTACCGCTGCTCGGCGGACGATTCCGTACAGATCAGCTCCGCCGCGACACGTACTCCGCCGTCGCGGAGATGACATACCTCGCCGGCTGGATGGCCTTCGACGCCAGCGAACACCGCACCGCCCAGCGCTACCTCACCATCGCCGCCCGCATCGCGGCGGAAGCCGGAAACGGCCCGCTCGGCGGCCATATCCTGCGTGCCCTCGCCCACCAGGCCGTGGACCTCGGGCATCCACGCAGGGCGCTCGCCCTGGCCGACGCCTCGATGTCCCGCGACCGCTACGGCCAGGCCAGCCATCGTGAAAGGGCGCTGCTGGCAATCGTCCACGCGCGCGCACTCGCGGCCGACGGCGACAGGGCCGGCACCCTCGCGGCCATAAGCCGCGCAGAGCGGGACCTCGCACGCGCCGACACCAACGAAGCGCCGGTCCGCGTCGGCTTCTTCCAGGAAGCCTCCCTCGCCCACGAGACGGCCTGCGCTCTGCGCGACATGGGTCAGCCCCTTGATGCCGAGATCCACTTCAAGCGGAGTGTGGCCACGCGCCGACGTCAGCAGTTCGCCCGCACCCACAGCGTGACGCTCGGCTACCTCGGCTCGGTGCAGGTCCAGCGGGGAAGCCTCGACGAGGCGTGCGCAACCTGGAACGAAGCACTCGACGCTATGACAGGTATCCAGTCCGGCCGGGCGCGTGACGTCATCGTCCGCATCCAAAGCGACCTCTCGCCACTCCGGCAACGCGGAGGCCGCCATGTCACCGAAGTGGATCACCGGGCACGCGGCATGCTCCGGGCCATAGGCTGATCGCGACGCGGACATTCGATGTCCCACGGCAGCCCGCGGACCAGCATCCCCTATGGAGAGGAACCAGTACCGGTGACGACGTACGAAGTCGGATCGATCGCAACGGTCGTCGGCGGCCACACCCACGTTCAGGACGACTACCAGGGCGGGGTCCAGTCGGTGATCCGACTCAACGAGGCATACCCCCTGGAAGCGCTGCAAGGTATCGACGAGTTCTCTCACCTGACAGTGACGTGGCGCTTCCACCTGGCGCAGCCCGAGGACATCCAGCTCCACGCCCGCAGCCCGAGGGGCAACGCGCAGTGGCCGGCCACCGGAACGTTCGTCCACCGAAACCATCGGCGCCCCAACCAGTTGGCTGTCAGCTACCCGAGGCTGTTGGGCGTGGACGGCCGCGACCTTCTGGTGACCGACCTCGACGCCGTCGACGGGACGCCAGTGATTGACCTGGCCCCCTATTTTCAGGAAATGGGGCCCCGAGGCTCCGTCCGCCAGCCGGCCTGGCCGGGAGAGATGCTCGTCGACTACTGGCGCGATGCAGCGGAGCGCCTGAAGGCAGGCTTGTCGTAACTGCACGACGCTGAAGCCCCTGCAGGCATACATCAGGCCCTGCCCGCGGGGATACGGAAGGCAGACCAGGAAGTACGAGAGTCCTCGCCAGCGCCTCTCTCCCAAGAGAGGTTACGCGCGAGGGCCGGGCCCCAACCCGAAACCGTATTCGAGTTTTCCGAACTCAGCGTCGTTGGCGATGAACCGCCGTCGGCCTTCGCGTTGGCCCTGTGGAAGAGCGGCGAGTGCCGGCACATGGTGGTGGTCCTTTCGGGTCTCGTGGGAGGCAGGGCTGTTGCGGCTACGCGGAGCGCAGGATCGTGGCCCAAACGTCTTTGCCACGTGCAGTGGACGAGCAGCCGTATTTGTTGCTGAGCTTTTTGATCAGCATCAGGCCGCGACCGCCCTCGTCGTTGCCGCCAGCCGGGACGGGGACCGGAAGCCGGGGGTGCGGGTCACTGACGCACAGGAAGACCCCGTCGGGGGTGCGGGTGAGGACAACCTTCACTGGAACCGAGGATTCATCCTCCTTGCGGGCGTGCTGGAAGGCGTTCGTCAAGAATTCGGACGCAGTGAGAGTGACCCGCCAGTCGAGTTCGGCCAAGCCCCACAGACGCAGGCACGCACGGACGAGGTCACGAACGCCCGAGACGGCAGCGGCTGTCAGAGCGACGTCGATTTCGCATGTTCCCGATTGCGTGCGCAACGCAGAGCTTGTGCCATCGATAACGGGCTGTTGAGCCTCCATCAGATATGCCTTCACGGGGAGTCCCTCGTTCGACGAAATCTCTCCAACCGGCGCCGGATGCGGTGTGTACTGGGGTGGCGGCCGTGAGCAACCATTGAGCCAGGCCGCCAGGACCGCGTGCAGATCTTGATTCGGAAACCTCGATCTTCCGATTCGCGAGCGAGGAACAGCCCATGCCAAGACCCGAGAAGCAGTTGACCCCGGACGCGTCCCCGCGTGACTGGTTCGGTCATGAACTGCGGACCTGGCGCAAGAAGCGCGGCCCTCTCACCCACGCCGAGTTGGGTGCGAAAGTACAGGTCAGCGGTTCACTCACTGAGAAGATCGAGAAGGGGACCGCCACCTGCTCGAAGGACTTGGCTGAACGCTTGGACGAGGTCCTGCAGACGGGCGGAGTCCTCACCCGGGCGTGGGGGATGGTGTTCGGGCAAACGGAAAAACCCCGCCCCGAAACGGAAAGCGCACCCCCTGCCAGGGCGGAGGAACCGGTTCAGGTCCATGAAGGCCGCATCCTGGGCAGAGGTAGCACAACACCTCCAAGCGGGAGCCCTGCCTCTGTGGACCGTCGCGCCTTCCTCGCCACGAGCGGCCTTGCCGCCATCGCCCCCATAGACCTTGTCCACCTCGTGACCCCAGCCGCCCCCCGGGAGATCCCGACTCAGATCCGCCCGCGCGAGATCGGGCAACTGAAATCGCTGGCCGATGTCATCCATCGCCAGGACAACGAGTACGGAGGCGGCGGCGCGGTGCGAGAACTCGCCCGCAGTGCCATCACGTGGGGCGCCTCCCTGCTGCCGGTGCCCTGCCCCGAACCCCTACGGCCTGAACTCCTCGCCTCCGTAGCCCGGTTAGGGATCGTCGTCGGCGCCTCGCAGTTCGACGCGTACGCCCATGACGATGCCCGAGTCAGCTTCCGGCTAGCCGCTGAATGTGCGGAGGAAGCCGGGGAGTGGCACCTGCGCGCCAAGACGTACTCGTTCATGGCCCGGCAGGAAATCTGGGTCGGAGATCCGGATACCGGCCTAACCCACGCAGAGAAGGGTCTGGTGCGCTCCGACCGACTCACCGCGACTGAGCGTGCCATGCTGCACACCGCACGCGCCCGCGCCTTCGGCAAGATGCGCGACGTGGCCAACACCCTGCGCGCGGTCGGAGAAGCCGACGCCGCGTTCGAGCAGTCCGACCCGGCACAGGATCCGCCGTGGATGGCCTACTACGACTACGCCCAGCACCACGGCGACACCGCCCACGCGCTGTTCGATCTCGCGGTCCACGCGGACCAAGACCCCGGGCAGGCGGCCCGCCGCTTCGAAATCGCAGTGAAAGGACACGGCAACGCCTTCGCCCGCTCGCGTGCCATCTCCGAGACAAAACTCGCTTCCCTGGTCATGGCCAAGGGCGACGATCCGCGGCACGCGGTCGTGCTCGGCCACCGAGCACTGGACGACGTCGGCAAGCTGACCTCCTGCCGGGCCGCCGAGGACCTGCGGGAACTCGCCCGGTTCGCAAGCCATCACCGGAAGCTCCCCGAGGCCAGCGACCTGCGCGAACGCATCGCGGCTACGGTGCAGGCGTGACCACTTCGCCCACGCCCACCCAAGCCGTACTTGCGGAGGCGTGCCTCGCTGCCGGCCTCGACGCGACCAACGCCCAACCGATACGCATCGCCGAGAACGCCATATGGCGTCTGCCTGGGGGGACGGTGGTGCGTATCGCTCGGCCCGGCCAGTCCGCCGCCGCAACGCGCGAGGTTCAGGTCGCCCGCTGGCTGGCCGCCCAAGGCGTGCCCGCCGTACGCGCCCTTGACCTGCGGCAGCCGGTCGCAGCCAGCGGGCACCCGGTGACGTTCTGGCAAGAGCTGCCGCCACACGAAATCGGGACCGTCACCGACGTCGTCGTGCTCCTCAAGCAACTGCACGCCCTGCCAAAACCAGACCTGCCACTGGGTGAGCTGGACCCGTTCGTCCGGCTGGTTGAGCGCATCGACGCGGCAAGCACAATTTCTGACGATGACCGGCAATGGCTGAACGGCCGGCTTGAAGATCTCAAGCAGCAATGGGCTTCGAGGCCGAAGGGCCTGCCCGAGTGTGTAGTCCACGGGGATGCATGGGTCGGCAACGTGGCGCGCACGGAGGCCGGCCCGTTGCTGATGGACTTCGAGCGCGCTTCGTTTGGCCCGCCGGAATGGGATCTCGTGTCGACCGCGGTGAAGCTCACGACGACCGGCGCGGTGTCTGCAGAGGAGTACGCCGCGTTCTGCAAGACCTACGGCGTTGACGTCACGGAGTGGGAGGGGTATGAACTCCTCGCTGGTGCACGCGAGTTGCGAATGGCGACATATGCCGCGCAGCACGCTGCCAGTCGCCCGGAATGGCGGCGTGAGGCGCAATACCGCATTGACTGCTTGCGCGGCCGGGCAGGAGCGCCGCCGTGGCGATGGAAGGGCATCATGTAGTCCACTACCAGCTGCTCACGTGTAGATACTCGCCTCATGGGCGGCCTTACTCCGTTTTAGACACACCGCCTGATCGGCAATATGACTCTTTGCCGCGATGCCTCCGGGTTGCCAAAGCGACGCATTCGCCTACGGCAGACAAGAAGGACCACAGAAAGACTGGATAGCTGCGCGAGGGCATGTCAACGTACAACGTCCCGCAAAAATCCAGGCCAGACGGTGCCACCGCTCGGCTGCGCTCACTTCTCCGAGACCACTCGGGGTCAGCGCCGCGAGGGTTGGCCCGCTGGCGTGGCTCCACCTTGGGAAGCCCGTCTGTCTGAGTCTGCTACCCGATCGGCTCGCTTCACTTCACCCGTGCTCTTGTCCCTCGGCGGCCTGGATGCCTGGGACGCTCCAACGATCGGTGATTATCTCGCGGTCTCCACGGGGTCCTGTGTCTCCGTCTGAGCGGAGAGCCTTTTCGGTGGAGCCGAGACCTGGCTAGTGCTGTGGCCGGGAAGGTTTGCCGGAAAGCTCTCGGCGTCCGGCGCGGTGCATCGCAAAGCGGAGCATCGCTCGCGTACTGGATGTACGCGGGTGACGCGACAACGCGGCGAGGTGCCGTGCCGGGCGTCGCGAGCCGGTGAACCTTTCCGGTCGCAGGGCTAGCGAGGGGCAACATAGACGACGATCGCCGGTTAACCAAACCGGCGATCGTAGAGACCATGGACGTGTTCGCATCCGGCTGAGCCGCGGATTGTCCGCCGCATCACCACGGGCGATGGGCGGGCGGAGAGCCGGTACTCCGCCCGCCTGAGCCCACTCCCCACCTCACCCCGTGGAAAACTCTATGCCTGCAAAACCGTCGCTTGCCTCTTCATCCGCTCTCGTTCCCAGGGCTGCCGTCCGGGCCGCGTTCCTCAACGTGAAGGACGCCGCCGAGTATCTCGGCCTCTCACCACACACGCTCTATGTCTGGCGGCACCGGCGGCAGGGACCGCCGAGCTTCCGCATGGGTCCGCGAGGGCGCGTCATGTACCGGCGGGAAGCCCTTGATGTGTGGATCTGTAAACAGGAGCAGGCCGATTCCCGTTCCAACGTCGCCCTGAATCCCCTGAACGCCACTCCACAGCAACGGCTCAGCCGTATCCCCAACGCCTGACGCGCCCTAGACAGTAGAGCGCCGTTTCACCCTGATAAGGAGGCTAACCTGCCCGGCTACATCGAAGACCGTTGGATCAAGAAGAAGAAGGATCCGATATCCGGGAAAAGGGAAAGAACTGCCCGCTATGGCAAGGGGAAGCGGTACAAGGTCGCCGGCATCCCCGGCATCCGCGACCGTTCCTTCGACACCCTTGAGGACGCCAAGGCGTGGCTTCGTCGGGCAGCCACGGACGAGGAACGAGGCGAGTTCGTGGACCCGCGCGACGGATCCATCACGCTGGCCGACTACATCACGATGCACTGGGCGCCGGGCAAAGGAGGTGTTCCGAAGACTCAGGACAACCAGGAGCGGAGAGTGCGCCTTCACATCGTTCCGCACCTGGGCGAACGCCCGCTAAGAAACATCACGGCGGCGGATCTGCGTGCGTACATAGCGAAGTTGGAGGCCACTGTCTCCTCGGTCGACTACCGACGCGGCATCCTGTCCGAGCTGTCCTCCATTCTGGAGGCGGCCGTCGACGACAAGCGGCTTGCCAGGAATCCCATGCATGCGAAGTCCGTGCGGTGGCCCAAGGCGCCGCAGGAGCGACGCGAGGCGTGGCCGTTGGAGAGGGCACTGCGAGTCCGCGATGCGATCAGCCCGCGAAACCGGATAGCCGTCGTAGTCGGCCTGGGCTGCGGACTCCGCCAGGGCGAGGTGTTCGGGTTGAGCCCGGAGGACATCGACTACGCGCGAGGTGTCCTCCACGTACGCCGCCAGATCCAGGCGATCAAGGGAAGGCTGTACTTCGCCCTGCCGAAGGGAGCCAAGACCCGTACCGTCGACATGCCCCCCTCGGTGGCCGAGGAGTTGAAGCGCCACGTCGAAGCGTTCCCGCCAGTGGAGGTGGAGCTTCCGTGGGGGAAGCCGGAGGGGCAGGGAAGGAAGTTCTCCCTGCTGCTCACCACACGACTTGGCAACGCCGTCGCGGTGAACACGTGGAACCCCTACACCTGGAAGCCCGCGTTGGCGGAGGCCGGCATCATCCCGCCTCGCGCCGAGGGAGCGAAACCCTGGCAGTGGGCGGCGGCCCCGAAGGACGGCTTCCACGTGCTGCGGCACACGTATGCCTCGATCATGCTGGAGGCGGGAGAGTCCGTCGTGACCTTGGCGCGCTGGCTCGGGCACTCCTCCCCGGCGATCACCCTCGGTTACTATGCTCACTTCATGCCCGAGGCCGGAAGCAAGGGGCGAACGGCCATTGACGGACTCCTGGGGAGACAGGGACATCTGCATGCCGGTCAAAACTCCCCAGATTCTCCCCAGGGTCGTTGACGGGCGATTCCTGCTGCCGCGCCCCCTTGAAGTTGATCTTGCATTGCAAGGCTGAAGAGATGGATGGCCTGGGAAAATGTTGAGAGAGGTCACCGCGACCCGCTACATCACGCCCTTGCGCGAGGGCGGCTCTCTGCCGGGACTCGTCGAGGCCGACGACTTCGGGACCTACGTCATGAAGTTCACCGGAGCCGGTCAGGGCCGCAAGACCCTCGTCGCCGAGGTGGTGTGTGGCGAACTCGCCCGGCGCCTCGGCTTCCGGATGCCCCGCCTGGTCACCGTCGCACTGGACTCCGTGCTGGGGCTCGGTGAACCCGAGCCGCAGGTGCAGGAGCTGCTGCGGGCCAGCGGCGGCACCAACCTCGGCATGGACTTCCTCTCCGGCGCCCTCGGCTACGACCCGCTCGCCTTCGAGGCGAGCCCCGAGGAGGCCGGGCGGATCGTCTGGTTCGACGCGCTGGTCAACAACGTGGACCGCTCCTGGCGCAACCCCAACCTCCTGGTGCACCGGGGCGAGCTGTGGCTCATCGACCACGGCGCCACCATGATCTGGCACCACAACTGGCCCTCCGCCGAGGCCTCCGCGGCCCGCCCCTACGACGCCTCCGAGCACGCCCTCGCCGGCTTCGCCCCCGACCTCGCGGCGGCCGCCGCCGACCTCGCGCCCCGCGTCACCGAGGATCTGCTCGCCGAGGTCACCGCCGAGATCCCGGACGCCTGGCTCGCCGGTGAACCCGGCTTCGACACCCCGGACGACCTGCGCCGGGCCTACGCGCGCCCGCTGCTCGCCCGTGCGGCCGGCATCGCCGACCGCGTCACCGGGGTCGGCTCGAAGGAGGACAAGTGAGCGAGACCCACATCCACATGGCCGGCCATGTGACCGAGCGCCACATCACCCGGGCCGGCCAGGGCGGCGACCGGGACGTCTTCGAGTACGCGCTGATCAGGGTCGTACCCCGGATCGAGCGCGGCGAGTGCGTGAACGCGGGCGTGGCCGTCTACTGCCGTGCCCGGGGCTACGTCGGCGCCCGCACCCACCTGGACGAGGCCCGGCTGCGCGCCCTGGACGCGGAGGCCGACGTGGCCGGGATCCGGGCCGCGCTCACCGCGATCGAGCGGCACTGCGCGGGCGGCGCAGAGGCCGGGCAGGCGGCCGGGGACGACGCCGGGCGGCGCTTCCGCTGGCTGATCGCGCCCCGCTCCACCGTGGTCCAGCCCGGCCCGGTGCACACCGGTCTGACCGCCGACCCGGCCACCGAGACGGAGCGATTGCTGGACCTCCTGGTGAGGTAATGGATCACAACGGCCGGATGTGCCGTTGACACCGGGTGCCAGGGCTTCTAGCGTCGTGTGGACTGAAGATACTAAGCGGTCGCTCACCGCTCCGGAAGGCCCTCCCGAAGGGTCGTACGGGTTCTCTCAAGGGCGAGGAGAAACAGCACATGTCCACCACTGAACAGCGGGTCGCGGTCGTCACGGGCGCGGCGCGCGGCATCGGCGCCGCCACCGCCGTACGGCTGGCCGCCGAGGGCCGCGCGGTCGCCGTGATCGACCTGGACGAGGCCGCCTGCAAGGACACCGTCGAGAAGATCACCGCGGCCGGCGGCAAGGCCATCGCGGTCGGTGCCGACGTCTCCGACGAGGCGCAGGTCGAGGCGGCCGTCGCGCGGATCGTCGCGGAGCTGGGCGCCCCGACCATCCTGGTCAACAACGCCGGTGTGCTCCGCGACAACCTGCTGTTCAAGATGAGCGTCTCCGACTGGGACACCGTCCTGAACGTGCACCTGCGCGGTTCCTTCCTGATGACCAAGGCCGTGCAGAAGCACATGGTCGACGCCGGCTTCGGCCGTGTCGTCAACCTGTCCTCCTCCTCGGCGCTCGGCAACCGCGGCCAGGCCAACTACTCGGCCGCCAAGGCCGGTCTGCAGGGCTTCACCAAGACCCTCGCCATCGAGCTGGGCAAGTTCGGCATCACCGCCAACGCCGTCGCCCCCGGTTTCATCGCCACCGAGATGACCAAGGCCACCGCCGACCGCGTCGGCATGGGCTTCGAGGACTTCAAGAAGGCCGCCGCGGGCGCGATCCCGGTCCAGCGCGTCGGCGAGCCCGAGGACATCGCCAACGCCATCGCCTTCTTCACCGGCGAGGCGGCCGGGTTCGTCTCCGGCCAGGTGCTGTACGTCGCCGGCGGACCGCTCGACTAGGGGACACCGGACATGACTACCGCAGAACTCCCGCCCCTGTCCGGCAAGGTCGCCCTCGTCACCGGCGCCAGCCGCGGCATCGGTTACGGTGTCGCCGAGGCCCTCGTCGCGCGCGGCGACCGGGTGTGCATCACCGGCCGCAACGAGGACGCGCTCAAGGAGGCCGTCGAGAAGCTCGGCGCCGAGCGGGTCATCGGCGTGGCCGGCAAGGCGCACGACCTCGACCACCAGAGCGAGGCCGTCGAGCGCACCATGGAGGCCTTCGGCCGCCTCGACCACCTGGTCAACAACGCGGGCACGAACCCGGTGTTCGGGCCCATCGCGGACCTGGACCTGAACGTCGCCCGCAAGGTCTTCGAGACCAACGTGATCTCGGCGCTGGGCTTCGCCCAGAAGACCTGGCACGCCTGGCAGAAGGAGAACGGCGGCGCGATCGTCAACATCGCCTCGATCGCGGGCCTCGCGCCCTCGCCGTTCATCGGCGCCTACGGCATCAGCAAGGCCGCGATGATCAACCTGACCCAGCAGCTGGCGCACGAGTTCGCGCCGAGGGTGCGGGTCAACGCGATCGCCCCGGCCGTGGTCAAGACGAAGTTCGCCGCGGCCCTGTACGAGGGCCGCGAGGAGGAGGCGGCCGCCTCCTACCCGCTGGGCCGGCTCGGCGTGCCGTCCGACATCGGCGGCACCGCCGCGTTCCTCACCTCCGCGCAGTCCGACTGGATCACCGGTCAGACCCTCCTCGTGGACGGTGGACTCTTCCTCAACGCCGGGGTGTGACACCACGTCCCGGGCACCGGATTCCGGACGGGCCGGTGCCCGGGACACCGCACAGCGGACACCTGCCGGAATGACAACGTCGTCATCGCTTTTTCGATCAAGTAGCCCTGGTCCAGGGGAGGTTGACCGTCCGACGCTGCGGTAAGGTCTGCCGACCTTGGTAGGCGGATCGAGGAGCGTGCGCGTTGTTCAACCGGAAACGATTCCTGCGGAGAGTCGCGGCGATCGCGTCCGTGTCGCTGGCGGCCGGCGGCTGTGGCCTGCTGTCCGACGGGGGCTCGGGCAGCGGAGGGCCGATCGTGGTCGGCACCACCAGTGCGCCCAGCACACTGGACCCGGCCGGCGCCTGGGACGGTTCCTGGGAGCTGTACCGGAACATCTTCCAGACGCTGCTCGCCTACCCGAACGGCGCGACGGCCCCCCAGCCCGACGCCGCCCAGAGCTGTTCGTTCACCGGCTCGTCGAGCCGCACCTACCGCTGCACGCTGCGCGCCGGCCTGAAGTTCGCCGACGGCCACCCGCTGAACGCGGAGGCGGTCAAGTACTCCGTCGACCGCATCCGGGCCATCAACGCCCCCGCCGGCCCCGCCGGACTGCTCGGCAGCCTGGAGAGCGTGGAGACCTCCGGCGACCGCGAGGTCGTCTTCCACCTCGGCAAGTCCGACGCCACCTTCCCGTTCGTGCTGGCCACCCCGGCCCTGTCGATCGTGGACCCGAAGGACTACCCGGCCCGCGCCCTGCGCAAGGACTCCGGCGCCGACGGCTCGGGGCCGTACAAGCTCCAGTCGTACCAGGAGGGCCGGCAGGCCGTCCTCACGAGCAACGGCAACTACCACGGCTTCGCCCAGCGGCAGAACGACGCGGTGACCATCCGCTACTTCCAGGACTCCGCCGGCATGGTCAAGGCGCTGCGCGACAAGCAGATCGACGTCACCTACCGCGGCCTCGCCGCCGGCGACATTCTCGCCCTCCAGCAGCAGGGCAACTCCGACCTCCAGCTCGTGGACGGCGCCGGCACGAGCATCAGCTACCTGGTGTTCGACCCCCGGGACCCCTGGGCCGGGCGGCCCGCCGTGCGCAAGGCGATCGCCCAGCTCGTGGACCGGGGCGCGATCGCCCACAAGGTCTACAAGGACACCGTCGACCCCCTGTACTCGATGGTCCCCAGGGGCCTCGTCGGGCACACCACCGCCTTCTTCGACGCCTACGGCGACCCGAGCGCCGACAAGGCACGGGCGATCCTCCAGAACGCGGGCATCCATCAGAAGGTCCCGCTGACCCTCTGGTACACCAGCGACCGCTACGGCTCCGAGACCGCCCTGATGTTCAAGGAGCTGAAGGCGCAGCTGGAGGGCTCCGGCCTGTTCACCGTCACCCTCAAGAGCCGCCCCTGGAACACCTACGTGGTCGGCTACCAGAAGGGCGAGTACCCGGTGTTCGGCCGCGGCTGGTCCCCCGACTTCCCCGACGCGGACAACTTCATCGCCCCCTTCACCGGCAAGCAGAACGCGCTCGGCACCCCCTACCCGGCCAAGGAGATCACCGACAAGCTGCTGCCGCACTCGCGGGCGCAGAGCGACCGCGGCCAGACGGTCGGCGACATGGAACAGGCCCAGCGGATCATCGCGAGCGACGCCCAGTTGCTCCCGCTGTGGCAGGGCCGGCAGTACGTGGCGGCCAGCGACGACATATCCGGCGGCGAGCAGGCCCTCGACCCCTCCACGATCATGATGATGTGGGCGCTGCACCGTAAGACCAGCTGGTGAGCGGTGGGGTGCGGCGGCCCCGGGAGCCCGTTGTCAGTGGGCGCCTGTAGGTTCTGCATCCTGGAAGTGACCGCACGCGGTAATTGATCGACATCGTGAGGACGTTGACGTGACCGACATCGCCATGCTGCCCGAGTCCTGGCGCGGGGTTCTGGGCGACGAACTGCAGCAGCCCTACTTCAAGGAGCTGACCGAGTTCGTCGAGGAGGAGCGGGCGAAGGGTCCCGTCTACCCCCCGCGCGAGGAGGTCTTCGCCGCGCTGGACGCCACGCCGTACGACAAGGTCAAGGTCCTCGTCCTCGGCCAGGACCCGTACCACGGCGAGGGCCAGGGACACGGCCTGTGCTTCTCGGTCCGTCCGGGCGTCAGGACCCCGCCCTCGCTGCGCAACATCTACAAGGAGATGCACGCCGAACTGGACCTCCCCGTCCCGGACAACGGCTATCTGATGCCGTGGGCCCAGCAGGGCGTGCTGCTGCTCAACGCGGTCCTCACCGTCCGGGCCGGCGAGGCCAACTCGCACAAGAACAAGGGCTGGGAGAAGTTCACCGACGCCGTGATCCGCGCGGTGGACTCCCGCCCCGACCCGGCGGTGTTCGTGCTCTGGGGCAACTACGCGCAGAAGAAGCTCCCGCTGATCGACGAGGAGCGGCACGTGGTGGTCAAGGGCGCGCACCCCTCCCCGCTGTCCGCGAAGAAGTTCTTCGGCTCCCGCCCCTTCACCCAGATCAACGAGGCGATCGCCCGCCAGGGCCACGAGCCGATCGACTGGCGCATCCCCGACCTGGGCTGACGCCGGCGCTCGGGCGCGTCGGCGCCGCCTGACCGGGAATTTTGGGCGGCGCCGGTTAGCGTCAGGGCACGACAGCGGACGATCGCCGGAGGACGCGGTGGCGGAGCGACGGGAACACACGGCCCTGGACGAGGTGCTGACGCGGATCGGCCAGGTCGTGATGCTGCACCACGGCGGCGACCGCGAGGAGGCCCGCAGTCGCTTCCTCGACCTGTGGGCGGAGATCGGTGAGGACGGCGACCCGCTGCACCGCTGCACCCTGGCCCACTACCTCGCCGACACCCAGGACGACCCCGCGGACGAACTCGCCTGGGATCTACGGGCGTTGGCGGCGGCCCGGGAGCTGCCCGACGGCGATCCGCGGGGCGTGCCGGGCTTCTTCCCCTCGCTCCACCTCAACCTGGCGGCGGACTACGTGAAGCTGGGCCGCACCGAGGCCGCCCGCGCCCATCTCGGTCACGCCCGCACCACCGCCGAGTCCCTCGCGGACGACGGCTACGGCGAGGGCGTCCGGGCCGCGATCGGGCGCCTGGAGCTGAGGCTGGAGCAGGACGGCCCGACGGGCGGCGGGCCCTGGGGACCGCCGCGGCAGCGGCCCAGCTGACGGGGGCGGGCACCGCCCCCCCGGGCCGGCGGTCAGTGCCGTCCGTACGTCCGCTCGCAGATCCGCGCCTCCGGGCTGTCGCGGCGCCAGCCACCGTACTTGCGGCCCAGGGCGCACACGTCCACGGGCACCCGCTGGGCGGTGCGCGGCAGACCTTGCACGGGGAGGCCCGCGCCGGACAGGGCGGGCTGACCCGCGGGCGGGCCGTCCTGGCCTGCGTGCGGGGCGGCCTTGGGGGCGGGCGCCTGGTCCCCGGACGGGCCGACCATCTCCAATGCCTCCCGGGCCGGTGCCTGCACCACCCTCGGCGACGCGCTGCCGTCCGTGCGGGGCGCCGTCAGCCCTGAGGGCGCGGCGTTCGGGAGCGGTCCCGGTGCCGCCGTGTGCCGTACCGTCACACAGCCGGTGAGGGCTGAGACGGCGACGGTGACCAGAAGCGCTGCGGTGGTCGTCGTTCGATGCACCCGCGCAACGATGCTGGTTCCGCGGCCGGTTGGCATCAAAGAGTCGAGCCCGATGCCCCCACCCGGGTGAACTCCCGCACCGAACGAGGGGTTTCCGGGCGCCTCGGGTGACGCCACGGCGGCGCGGGGACGCCTCGGACGCCGACGGCGCCGTCGATCCGCTCCCGGACGCGGCTTCGACGGCAGCGCCGGCCGGCGGCCCCCGTATGCTGCCGGGGACGTACACGCGGGCGAGCGCCAGGAGACAGACACGTGAAGGTCGGCTGCATCGGACTCGGGGACATCGCACAGAAGGCGTATCTGCCGGTGCTGGGCACGCTGCCCGGGGTCGACCTCCATCTGCACACCCGGACCCCCGCCACCCTCGCCCGGGTCGCCGACGGCCTGCACCTGCCGGACGGGCAGCGGCACGAGAGCCTGGACTCGCTGCTCGCCGCCGGGCTCGACGCGGCCTTCGTGCACGCGCCCACCGCCGCCCACCCCGAGATCGTCACCCGGCTGCTCACGGCGGGCGTCCCGACGTACGTCGACAAGCCGCTCGCCTTCCGGCTGGAGGACTCCGAGCGGCTGGTGGAGCTGGCGCGGGAGCGCGGCGTCTCCCTCTTCGTCGGCTTCAACCGGCGCTACGCCCCCGGGTACGCGCAGTGCCTGGAGCACCCGCGCGAGCTGATCCTGCTCCAGAAGAACCGGGTCGGGCTGCCCGAGGAGCCCCGCGCGATGGTGCTGGACGACTTCATCCACGTCGTCGACACCCTGCGCTTCCTCGCGCCGGGCCCGGTCGACGACGTCACGGTCCGCGCCCGCGTCCAGGACGGGCTGCTGCACCACGTGGTGCTCCAGCTCGGCGGCGACGGCTTCACCGCGCTCGGCGTGATGAACCGGCTCAGCGGCTCCACGGAGGAGATCCTGGAGGTCTCCGGCCAGGACAGCAAGCGCCAGGTGCTCAACCTCGCCGAGGTGATCGACCACAAGGGCCAGCCGACCCTGCGCCGGCGCGGCGACTGGGTGCCGGTGGCCCGGCAGCGCGGCATCGAGCAGGCGGTGCACGCCTTCCTGGACGCGGTGCGCGCCGGACGGGTGCTCAGCGCCCGGGACGCGCTGGCGACCCATGAGCTGTGCGAGCGGGTGGTACGAGCGGTTCAGGACCTCCCCGGCGCGGCCTGAGCACCCGCGCCCCCTCGCCGGCGCACAGCGCGGCCAGCACCAGCAGCGCGGCGTGCACCGGCCAGTCGCCGTAGCGGACGTACGGCGTGACGCCGTGCGCGAGCGGCACGTCGTACACCCGCGCGGCACTCGCGCCGGTCCCCAGCCACGGGCCGAGCCGCTGCCCGCCGGGGCCGTAGGCGGCGGAGACGCCGGTGAGGGTCGCGTGCACCATCGGGCGGCCGGTCTCGGCGGCGCGCAGGGCGGCCAGCGAGGCGTGCTGCTCCGGCGCCCAGCTGTGCTGGAAGGTGGAGGTGGAGGACTGGCCCAGCAACACGTCCGCGCCGTCCTCGGCGAGATGCCGGCCCATGTCGGGGAACGCGGTCTCGAAGCAGATCAGCGGGCCGATCCGCAGCCCGTGCCCCACGTTCATCACGGTCTGCTCGGTGCCGCGCCCGCGGTCCTCGCCGGCCGCCTTGCCCACCGAGGTGGCCCAGCCGAGCAGGGAGCGGGCGGGTATGTACTCGCCGAAGGGGACCAGACGCATCTTGTCGTAGCGGTCGCCGGTCGGGCCGTCGGGGCCGATCAGCACCGAACTCTTGTAGATGCCGGGCCGGTCGGAGCGGCGGGCGTCCACGTTCACGAGCACGTCGGCGCCGGTCGCGCGGGACAGCGCGGCGATCCGCCGGGCCAGGTCGGGCCGGTCGGCGAGGTCGTAGCCCACGCTGGACTCGCCCCACACCACCAGATCGACGTCATGCCCGACGAGCCCCCGCGTCAACCGCTCCTCCCGCTCGAAACGCCGCTCGGCGCTGTCCCGCCCGGCCACCACACCCGGCTGTACGACGGCGATCCGCGTCCTGCCGTCGATCTCCGGCCGGGGTGCCCACGCCCACGCGGCCGCGGTCGCGGCGGCGGTGGCGGCCACCGTGGCCACCGCGGGCAGCCGCGCCGCGGGCACCGAGACCAGCGCGGCCACCGCCACGTTCACGGCCACCACCAGGAAGCTCAGCAGCCACACCCCGCCGACCGAGGCCAGCCGCAGCGCCGGTGCCACCTGCCACTGGCTGGCGCCGAGGATGCCCCAGGGGCCGCCGAGCCCCTGCCAGGAGCGGACCAGCTCCACCAGCAGCCAGCCCGAGGGCAGCACCAGGAGCGCGACGGCGCACCGGCCGGGGGAGGGGGTGCCGCCCAGGTACCGGCGGACCAGCAGGCCCCAGGGCATCCACAGCAGACCGAGCAGCGCGCCGATCAGGAAGATGAACACGTGCAGGCTCGGCAGCAGCCAGTGGTGCACGGCCACCAGATAGCCGAAGCCGCCGCACCAGCCGTCGTACGCCGCCCGCCGGCCGGTCGGCGCCGAGCGGGCCACCAGCAGCCAGGGGACCAGGGCGACGTAGGCGAACCACCACAGCGAGGGCGTGGGGAAGGCCAGGACGGGCAGGGCGCCCGCGAGGGCGACGACGGCCGAGCGCCGCCAGGGGGAGGCAAGCCAGCGGTCGATCGTCCTCATACGGAGCCTCCCTACCCCAGGGCTCCAGTGTGCGCGCCGCAAGCGATCTACGACAGGGGGCCTCGGACCCGCCCGGTCACCGTCCGGTTCGTCACCGCTCCGGTGCCGTCCGCCGCCACTTCTCCGTGGCCACGACCTCGCCGATCCGCCAGCCCTCGGGCGTGCGCAGCAGCCCGAAGTCGTACCGGCCGCCGCACTCCAGATCCGGCGCGGCCGGACCGTCCCCGTCGGTGAGGCGCATCGGGTTGAGATAGTCGGCCCGCACCCGCGCGGTGTCCCCGGTGTCGTGCTCCAGGACCCCGAACCGCACCCGCCGGTTGACGATCAGATGCTGGCGCACGGCGTAGCGCGCCAGATTCCCGGCGAGCCACCCGGCGACCTGCCCGGCCTCGCCCTCGATCCCCCCGGACGAACGGTAATCGGCTCTCCCCCCGGGCGTGAACAGGTCCCGGTACGCCGTCCAGTCGCCGTCGTCCACCGTCACCGCGTACGCGGTGACCAGCTCGTCCACGGCCAGCCGGTCCAGTACGGTCGCGAGTTCCGCACGCTGCGTCATCGGCTCAGTCTTCGCCACGGCACGGACGGAGCCAAGAGGCAGGCGGGAAATTCGGCGGTTCGGGGGAGCGGGAGGCGGCGGCGGTCACTCGATGCCCAGCGGGCCGATGCCCAGGTCCTCGCGCATGAGGTGACGCATCCGCGCCATGGCCGCGCGCCGCCGCGCTATCAGGGGCGCGTCCTCCTCGGAACCGACGGCCACCCCTCGGGCGTAGGCGTCGCGCAGCGCGCGCAGGCCGTGGAACGCCTCGTTCCCCGCCGCCACGACGTCCGGCGGTCCGACCAGCCACAGGCGTTCGCTCGCCGTGTAGACACCGGTGCCGCGGACGGCCTCGCGCACGGCCGCGTCCCGTGCCGACGCGGACAGGTGATCGCCCAGGGCGACGGCCCGTATCTCCTCACCCGCGGCCTTGAGGGCGGAGACGTACGCGGTGTACACCTCGCGCCGTATCTCCAGCGCGTGCCGGGCCTCCTCGCGCCGCCACCGGTTGCGATCGGCGATCAGGGTGGCCGCGATGCCGATGGCGGCACCGGTGAGTGTGGAGAGCAGGGGCATCCAGTCCATGGGCCGCAGCTTGTCCGAAGCGGCGGGCCGGCACCAGAGCCTTTCGCGGTCAGGCCGCCTCGATGACCTCCTCGCGGATCGCCTTGGCCCACTCCACGACCAGCAGCTCGTACTCCGTGCGTTCCTGGGCCGAGAGGGAGCCGCCCGTGCGCAGCCAGAGCGCCCGGATCTGCTCGTTCACCTCGGCGGCAGACCGTGCGGAACCCGGGGGCGGGAAATGGGGGGACATGCGGAACAGCCTAGGGGCAAGGGCTGACACTGCGCTACCGCGTCGCTACGCAGAACGTATGCCGTTGGTCACCGGCGCCTGTGGCCGCGCGCCGTGGTCGGCCCAGTTCAGGTGGCATATGCCCGGCCGAGTCGACGCCGAGGGGGCGGTCGGGAGATGGCCGAAACGGGGGTGTGGGGGCGCCGCGAACCCGGCCGGACACGGGGCGACCGCCCTGTCGGCGGGGCGGTTCAGGAGGCGACGGGGCCCTGCACGGTCCAGCCCGGGGTCTGCGGGTGGGCCGTCAGGTCGTCGTGGTGCACGGGGGCGCCGCAGGCCTGGCAGGTGACCACCGGGACGAGTTCGTGGCCGCAGCTGTGCTCCATGCTCATGGGCAGGTCGGTCTGGTGGCGCAGATGGCGGTCGCCCCACTCCTTGAGGGTCATCAGCACCGGTTCCAGCTCCAGGCCCGCCGCGGTCGGCCGGTAGTCGAAGCGCAGGGGGTGCTCGCTGTAGGCGCGCTTGGTCAGGATCCCGGCGTCCACGAGCCGCCGCAGCCGGGCGGCCAGGACGTCGCGCGGGGCGCCGATGTTGCGCACCAACTGGTCGAACCGGCCGTTGCCCAGGCATACCTCCCGCAGGACGAGCAGGGAGTACTTCTCGCCCACCACCGCGAGGGTGTCGGCGATGGAGCAGGGGCGCGGGTCCTTCGATGCGGCCATGGGGCCCAGTTTAGTTGAGGGTTTGGTTTTCCAACCCTTGCGAACGTCATGGGTTCCCTCGTCCCGAGGGGTTGGTTTGAGTTTCCAACTCGCTCGGTTATGGTGAGTCCGGATTTCCTACCCACTGGTAACCCCCGCTCGTGACCGAGCCCGCTCCGCCGCAGGAGGCCGCACCATGCGAGACGCAGTGATCGTCGAGGCCGTACGCACCCCGATCGGCAAGGGCAAGCCCACCGGCGCCCTCGCGGACGTCCACCCCGTCGAGCTGCTCGCCCACACGCTCAAGGCCCTGGTCGAGCGCTCCGGCGTCGACCCGGCGCTGATCGACGACGTGATCGGCGGCACCGTCGACCAGGTCGGCGAGCAGGCCATGAACACCACCCGGTACGCCGTGCTCGCCGCCGGTCTGCCCGAGTCGGTCCCGGCCACCACGGTGGACCGCCAGTGCGGCTCCTCCCAGCAGGCCGTGCACTTCGCCGCCCAGGGCGTGATCGCCGGCGCGTACGACATGGTCGTCGCCTGCGGCGTGGAGTCGATGAGCCGCGTGCCGATGTGGTCCAACGTGCCCGCGGGCAAGGACCCGTTCGGGCCCGGCGTCGCCGCGCGCTACCCCGAGGGCCTGCTGCCGCAGGGCATCAGCGCCGAACTCATCTCCGCCAAGTGGTCGCTGACCCGTGCGGAGATGGACGCCTTCGCGGTCTCCTCGCACCACAAGGCCGCCGCGGCCTGGGAGGCCGGGCTGTTCGACGCCGAGACCGCGCCCCTGGCGGGCGTCACCCGCGACGAGTGCGTACGGCCCGGCAGCACCCCGGAGATCCTCGCCGGACTCCGGCCCGCCTACCACGACCCCGCCTTCGCCGAGCGCTTCCCGCAGATCGAGTGGAACATCACGGCGGGCAACGCCAGCCCGATCAACGACGGCGCCTCCGCCGTCCTCATCACCTCCAGTGAGACCGCCGCCCGGCTCGGGCTGCGCCCGCTCGCCCGGCTGCACAGCTTCGCGGTCACCGGCTCCGACCCGCTGCTGATGCTCACCGGGGTCGTCCCGGCCACCGAGAAGGTGCTCGCCCGGGCCGGCCTCTCCCTCGCCGACATCGACCTGTTCGAGGTCAACGAGGCGTTCGCCAGCGTGGTCCTCGCCTGGCAGCGGGAGACCGGCGCCGACCTGGCCAAGGTCAACGTGAACGGCGGTGCCATCGCCCTCGGCCACCCGCTCGGCGCCAGCGGCACCCGGCTGACCACCACCCTGGTGCACGCGATGCGGGACCGGGGCGCCCGCTACGGCCTCCAGACGATGTGCGAGGCGGGCGGCCTCGCCAACGCGATGATCCTGGAGGCCGTCTGACCCCCGGTTCCGCGGCCCGGCCACAGCACTAGCGGCCGAGTGTCTACCGCCCGCGCAACCGGTGCCGGTGCCGCCACGCCACCACCGTGCCCGCCAGCGCCGGTACGGCGATGCAGGCCATCGCGAGCAGGAACGCGGGCGACGTCGGCGCCGAGGCACGGGCGCCGGCGACCGCGTAGGCGGCGGTGTTCGGGACCGATCCGAGCGCCGTCGCCAGCAGGAACGGCAGCCAGCCCATGCGGGAGACCGCCGCGCAGTAGTTCGCCGCCCAGAACGGCACCCCCGGGAAGAGCCGCGCGGCCAGCATGGACCGGAACCCGTGCCGGCTCAACTGCCCGTCCGCCGCCCGCAGCCACCGGCCGCGCAGCAGGGGACGCAGCGCGTCCTGCCCGAGCAGCCGCCCGAGCCCGAAGGCCACACCGGCCCCGAGCACCGTCCCGGCCAGCGCGGTGCCGAGCCCCAGCCGGGAGCCGAAGAGCGCGCCCGCCGCCAGATTCAGCAGGGGCCGCGGCACGAACGCCACCGTGCACAGCCCGTACCCGGCCCCGAACACCAGCGCCGCCGCGAGTCCGCCCATGTGCGGGGGCCAGCCCCGGGTGAGCAGCCGCTGCGGCTCGAACAGCAGCACCAGCGCGCCCGCGGCCGCCAGCAGCACCAGCAGCAGGGACAGCCGCGCCCGCGGCGACAGCAGCGCCCGGGTGCAGCGGGCCGCGAACCGCGCGCGGGGCACGGGCGGCGCGGAGACGGTGGTGGCATCGAGCACGTGACCCCCTGGAAGACACCGACGACCCTCGCCGATGATAGAGGGCACTCGGGGCGGCCCCGCCGTACGCACCGGTCGGTGCGGCCGACCGGGTTCTTGACGGGATACGCGGCTCGCCACCGGTCCGCTGCGGAGCGCTGCCAGTGAGCCCGCCTCGGCCACGGTGACCGTCAAGGTCAGGCCCGGGTGGCCCGGGTGCCCGCCGAAGCCGGAGCATGGCGAGCCGGAGCACGACAAGGGCTGCGCGCGTGGCCGGGAAGCGGGCGAAAACCATTCGACGCCGGACATCGCGTCGGCGATGATCGACGTCATGTTCCGGTACGCCTTCCACCTCGCAGCATCCGCGGTCGCGGATGCGCCGAAGGCTGCCGTTCCCACGCTCGCGGCCGCTGTCGACGGCGCCCGAAGCTGACCCTCCCCGGATCGTCCGGCGGACCCCGCAGGGGGAGGGTCGGCCGACTCGAGGGGTCCCGACTTCCGTACGACAGCGAAGGCTTCGAGGTACAGCCATGTCCAAAACGGCCTACGTGCGGACCAAGCCGCACCTGAACATCGGCACCATGGGTCATGTCGACCACGGCAAGACCACCCTGACCGCCGCCATCACCAAGGTCCTCGCCGAGCGCGGCACCGGCACCTTCGTGCCCTTCGACCGCATCGACCGCGCCCCCGAGGAGGCCGCCCGCGGCATCACCATCAACATCGCGCACGTCGAGTACGAGACCGACACCCGGCACTACGCCCATGTGGACATGCCCGGTCACGCCGATTATGTGAAGAACATGGTCACCGGCGCCGCCCAGCTCGACGGGGCGATCCTCGTGGTCTCCGCGCTCGACGGGATCATGCCGCAGACCGCGGAGCACGTGCTGCTCGCCCGGCAGGTCGGCGTCGACCACATCGTCGTCGCCCTCAACAAGGCGGACGGCGCGGGCGACGAGGAACTGATCGACCTGGTCGAGCTGGAGGTCCGCGACCTGCTCACCGCGCAGGGCTACCCGGGCGACGCGGTACCCGTCGTACGCGTCTCGGGGCTGCGGGCGCTCGCGGGCGACCCGCGCTGGACGGCGTCCGTCGAGGCGCTGCTCGACGCGGTGGACACGTATGTGCCGATGCCCGAGCGGTATCTCGACGCGCCGTTCCTGATGCCGGTGGAGAACGTGCTCACCATCAGCGGGCGCGGCACCGTCGTCACCGGCGCCGTGGAGCGCGGCACGCTGCGGCTCGGGGACCGGGTGGCGGTGCTCGGCGCCGGCGTCGAGACCGTCGTCACCGGCCTGGAGACCTTCGGCAAGCCGATGCGGGAGGCGCAGGCCGGGGACAACGTGGCCGTGCTGCTGCGCGGTGTGCCCCGGGACACGGTGCGGCGGGGGCACGTCGTGGCGGCGCCGGGAAGTGTGGTGCCGGCGCGGCGGTTCACGGCGCGGGTGTACGTGCTGTCGGGGCGCGAGGGCGGTCGTACGACGCCGGTCGCCACGGGGTACCGGCCGCAGTTCTACATCCGTACCGCGGACGTGGTCGGGGACGTCGACCTCGGCGCGGTGGCCGTCGCCCGGCCCGGGGAGACGGTGGAGATGACCGTCGAGCTGGGGCGGGAGGTGCCGCTGGAGCCGGGGCTCGGGTTCGCCATCCGCGAGGGCGGCCGGACGGTCGGCGCGGGGACGGTGGTGTCCGTCGGTTCGTAGGGCCCTTCCGGAGGGCGTCACAATGAACCTGTGACCGAGCAGATACCCGTCTCCCGCACCACCGACCACGGCGCCGCCAAGCTCATGCCCGATGTGGACCGGGAGCGGGCCTGGCTGCTGACGGTCGACGGGGCGCCGCAGTCGTACGTCGACCTGGACGAGCCGACGTACCTGGAGTTCGAGTACGCGCGGCGGCTCGGGCACGCGCTGGACACGGTGGCCCCCGCGGGGCGGGCGCTGGACGTGCTGCACCTGGGCGGGGGAGCGCTGACCCTGCCCAGGTACGTCGCGGCGACCCGGCCCGGCTCCCGGCAGGACGTCGTGGACGCCGACCGGGGGCTTTTGGACCTGGTCGCCGAGTATCTGCCGCTGCCCGAGGGCGCGGGCGTCACGGTGCACGCCGCCGACGCCCGCGCCTGGCTCCAGGCCGCGCCGGACGACGCGGCCGACGTGCTGATCGCGGACGTCTTCGGCGGCTCCCGGGTCCCGGCCCATCTGACCACCCTCGCCTACGCCCGTGAGGCCGAGCGGGTCCTGCGGCCCGGCGGGACCTATCTCGCCAACCTCGCGGACGCGGCGCCGTTCGCCTTTCTGCGCTCCCAACTGGCCACGTTCGCCGAGGTCTTCGAGGAGCTGGCGCTGGTCGCCGAGCCGGCGGTGCTGCGCGGGCGGCGGTTCGGCAACGCCGTGCTCATCGCCTCGCACCGGCCGCCGGACGCCGCCGCGCTGGCCCGCCGGGTGGCGGCGGACGCCTTCCCCGCACGGGTCGAACACGGCGCCGCCGTACGGAAGTTCATCGGCGCCGCGCGGCCGGTCGAGGACGCGGACGCGGTGCCGTCGCCGGTGCCGCCCGGCGGGGCGTTCGGCATCGGCTGACGACCCGGCCGGCGACGCGGGCCGGGTCGCTCCGGGTCAGTTCGCCGTGGGGGTGCCGTGCAGCCGGACGGAGCCGAGGATCTTCATGATCGTGGCCTGCGGGACCTCGTCCTGGACCCCCTTGGCGCCGTAGAAGTTGAACGACACGTAGTCGTGCGCCGAGTTCTGGAAGCCGAAGGTGAGTGCCTTGCCGTCGGTCGCGCACTTGCCCTTCTGCGGGGTGCCGCTCGACCGGGCCCACGCGTAGCTGCCCTTGATGCCGGACGTGGTGGTGAAGGGAGTGGCCTTCTTGTCGAAGGTGATGCTCTTCTTGTCCGGCTGGGTGTAACCGCCGAAGACCCACCAGGCCGGGGTGTTGACGGCGATCTGGTCGGTGCTCTTCGCGCCGCTGGCGCCCTTGCTGCCCACGACCGCGAGCGGGGTGTCGTGGGTGCGGCCGTCCTTGTCGTCGTCGGACGTGCACCACTTGGGCTTGTCCTCGGCCGAGCCCGACATCACGATCAGCGGCTTGCCGTCGGTGGACTTCTGGTCATCGAAGCCCACCTCCAGGTCGGGTGCCTGGGCCTGCCAGTCGGAGGGCACGTCGAAGGCTATGCCCCACTTGGGGTTCACCACGACCTTCCAGCCCGGCACGCTCGGCTTCTCGCTCTCCGCCGCGCGCGGGTTGTCGGTCGAGGCGGGGCTGGACGGCGCCGAGGTCGGCGACTGGGCGGTGTGCCCGTCCTTGCCGTCGGCCTTGTCGGTCTTGCCGTCCTTGCCGCCGCCGAGGACGAGGGCGCCGGTCACGCAGGCGGCGACCACCACGGCGGCGGCCGCGACGATCGCGATCAGCTTCGTACGGTTGCCGCCGCCGTCGCCGCCGCCCTGCGGGGACTGCTGGAGCGGCACCGTGGGCGGCTGCTGCCCCCACTGCGGCTGCTGCTGCCCGTAGGGACCGGCGGCCCCCGGGTACTGGCCCGCGCCCGGCTGCTGACCGGCTCCGGGGTGCTGGCCCCCCTGCGGGTACTGCTGGTACCCGGGCTGCTGGTACGGATTCGGCTGCTGCTGGTAACCCGGCTGCTGGTACGGGTTCTGCTGCGGGTTCTGCGCGCCCCCGGGCGGCTGCTGATCTGGCCACATGGCCGACAACACTAGTGCGGCGGCGGCACGGTTCGGTCACGGGATCTCGTCAGGGCCGTAGCGAGCGGTACTTACCCGTCGGTAACATCGGGTCCACGACTGTTGACAGCGCCTCGATGGGCGAGATGCTTGCCGCCGCGGTTCCGATGGTGCGCACCCTGAACCTGGAGTTCGTCGAGGTGACCGGGGAGCGGGCCGTGCTGCGGCTCCCGGACCAGCCGGACTACCACAACCACGTCCAAGGGCCCCACGCCGGCGCCATGTTCACGCTGGCCGAGTCCGCCAGCGGCGCCATCGTGCTCACGGCCTTCGGCGAGCAGCTCACGCGCGCGGTGCCGCTCGCGGTCCGGGCCGAGATCGCCTACAAGAAGCTGGCCAAGGGGCCGGTGACGGCCACGGCGACCCTGGGCCGCCCGGCGGCCGAGGTCGTCGCCGAACTCGACGCGGGGGGCCGGCCGGAGTTCCCGGTCGGCATCGCCATCCAGCGCGAGGACGGGGCGGTCACCGGGGAGATGACGGTGGTGTGGACCCTGCGGCCGAACGGCTGAGCCGCGGGAGATCGCTCGGGAAGGGCCTCTGACGTGCGTCGGAGGCCCTTTCGGGTTTCCCGGGCCCGAAGGGTGTCGAAAGTTTCGGTCGGGAGTGTGTCATGTGGTCGCAACCACTGCCTCCCAAGTGGCCTGTGTCTTCGTCGAATTTGAGCGCTGCACCAGCATTGACTCCGCGAGATCACCGGGTCTAGCTTGCAGCTCCGATCGAATACAGGCCCGAAACTTTCGAGGCCCCTTCACTCCCGGGAGTCTGCCGTGACGCAGCTTCGACGCAGATCCGCGCTCGTCGCCACTGGTGCCGCCGCCCTACTGCTCATCCCCGCCGCCGTCGCGGTCGCGGGTGGCAACAGCGGCGCGGCCGACACCTCCCTGCGGGCGCTGGCGTCGAAGCAGGGCCTGCGGGTCGGCACCGCGGTCGACGCGGCCAAGCTGGGTACCGACAAGCCCTACACCGGCATCGTCGCCGACCAGTTCTCCACGGTCACGGCCGAGAACGCGATGAAGTGGGAGTCGGTGGAGCCCAGCCGGGGCGTCCACGACTGGAAGGCGGCCGACCAGCTCGTGCAGTTCGCCCAGCAGCACGGGCAGGCGGTCCGCGGCCACACCCTCATGTGGCACAACCAGCTGCCGGGCTGGCTGACCAGCGGGGTGGCCGACGGCTCCATCAGCGACGCGCAGCTGCGCGACATCCTCCACCAGCACGTCGCCGACGAGGTCACGCACTTCAAGGGCAAGGTGTGGCAGTGGGACGTGGTCAACGAGGTCTTCGCCAACTCCTGGGAGACCCCGCAGGCCGACGGCCTGAACGCCGACGACTTCTGGATCAAGCACCTCGGTTCGGGCATCGTCGCCGACGTGTTCCGCTGGGCGCACAAGGCGGACCCGAAGGCCCTGCTGATGTACAACGACTACAACATCACCGGCGAGGACGGGACCAACGTCAAGTTCCAGGCCGTGTACGACTTCGTCAAGAAGCTGCGTGAGCAGGGCGTGCCGATCGACGGCATCGGCGAGCAGGGCCACCTCGACACCCAGTACGGCTTCGACGCCCAGCGCTACCAGGCCGATCTCCAGGCCTTCGGCGACCTGGGCCTGAAGGTCGCCATCACCGAGGCCGACGTGCGCACCTTCGTCGACAACGCGACCGACCAGGTGCCCACGGACTCGCTCGCCCAGTACGCCCAGCCCTACGAGTTCTCCGAGCTGCTCAAGGGCTGCCAGCTCGTCCGCCAGTGCATCTCCTTCACGGTCTGGGGCGTCTACGACGGCGACTCCTGGATCCCGGGCACCTTCAGCGGTGAGGGCTACGGCCTGCTCTACGACGTGAAGATGCAGCCGAAGCCGGCGTACTCCGCGCTCCAGCAGGACCTGGAACTCGCGGCCGGCACCGCGCGCCACGGCGCCGTGGGCGGGGCCGGGAAGTAGCCGTCCGGCACGGGAGGGGCCCCGCGGGGCCCCTCCGTCTCGCCGGCGCCCGGCCGGTGCGGCCCCGCAGGGCGTACGCCGAGCGGCCGTTCGGCGCCGACCGGGTAGCCTTCCTTGGGGAGCGCTTTACACGGTGCTCCCGGGCAAGGTCAGCGGCAGGGGAGGATCCGGCGGTGCACGTCCAGGAATGGCTCGACTCGGTCCCGGCTGTCGCCGTCTACGCCGTGGTGGCCCTGGTGATCGGCGTCGAGAGCCTCGGCATTCCGCTGCCCGGCGAGATCGTCCTGGTCTCGGCGGCGCTCATGTCCTCCCAGCAGTCGCACATCAACCCGCTGATCCTCGGCGCGTGCGCCACCGCGGGCGCGGTGATCGGCGACTCCATCGGCTACGCCATCGGCCGCAAGGGCGGGCGCGGTCTGCTGGCCTGGCTGGGCGGGAAGTTCCCGAGGCACTTCGGCGAGGCCCATGTGGCCACCGCCGAGCGGTCCTTCCAGAAGTGGGGCATGTGGGCCGTCTTCTTCGGCCGCTTCATCGCCCTCCTGCGCATCTTCGCGGGACCCCTCGCCGGCGTCCTCCACATGCCCTACTGGAAGTTCCTGATCGCCAACGTCCTGGGCGGCGTCTGCTGGGCCGGCGGCACCACCGCCGCCGTCTACTACGTGGGCGTCGTCGCGGAGGGCTGGCTCAAGAAGTTCTCGTACGTGGGCCTGGGGGCGGCCGTGGTCCTCGGCCTGGCCACGATGCTGATCGTGAAGCGCCGCGCGAAGAAGGCCCAGCAGGAGCTTTCCCAGCGGGAGGCGGAGCCGGTCGGCGCCGGCGAGTGAACCTCCCCGGCCACGGACGGCCCGCCCCCGCCGGAGGGCCTACTCGTGCACCCCGCGGTGCGTTCGGGCCAGGTCCGCGTACAAGGTGCCGTTGAGGGTCACCATCTCCCTCTCCTCGGCGGAGAGCGCGCGCCGCACCTTCGCCGGGACCCCCGCCACCAGCGAGCCCGCCGGCACCACCATCCCCTGCGGCACCAGCGCCTGCGCCGCCACCAGCGACCCGGCCCCGATCACCGCCCCGTTGAGCACGGTCGCCCCCATCCCGATCAGGCAGTCGTCCTCGACCGTCGCCCCGTGGACCACCGCGTTGTGTCCGATGGACACCCGCTCCCCGACGCTCACCGGGAACCCGGGATCGGCGTGCAGCGTCACGTTGTCCTGCACGTTCGCCTGTGCGCCCACGGTGATGCGCTCGACGTCCCCGCGCACCACCGCGCCGTACCAGACACTCGCCCCCGCGCTCACGGTCACATCGCCGATCACCGAGGCGGTCGGCGCGACGAACGCCTCCGCGTCGATCCGCGGCTCCTTGCCGCCGATGCCCACGATCAGTGCCCGCTGCGTCATCACCGTCTCCTCAGGTCGATGGGTTCCCCGCACGGTACGGCAGGGGGTGGGGCAAAGATCACAGCGGCCCGGCCTCCGCGCCGACGCAACCCGTGAGTAACGTGAGCCCGTGCCGAAGCGCAAGAACACGTTCTCATCCTGGCGCCGTGGCCTCGCCCAGCGTGCCGTCCACACGGCCTGGGGCTGGGTCCAGCGGACCGGCTCCGTCACGGCGGAGCACCCGGGACGCCTCCGCTTCGGCGCCATCGGCGAGGCCACCCGGCTCGCCTTCCCGCTCGGCACGGTCTTCGGCGAGCCCTGGATCCGGCTCGGCTCCCACTGCATCATCGCCGAACAGGTCACCCTGACCGCGGGCCTGATGCCCGACCTTGACCTCGGCCCCGACCCGATCCTGCGCATCGGCGACGGCGTGGTGCTCGGCCGCGGCAGCCACGTCATCGCGGACACCACGGTGACCATCGGCCGCGACTGCTACTTCGGGCCGTACGTCTACGTCACCTCCACCAACCACTCCTACGACGACCCGCACGAGCCCATCGGCCGGCAGTGGCCGCGCATGGAGCCCGTGGAGATCGGCCCCGGCTGCTGGATCGGCACCGGCGCGGTGATCCTGCCGGGCGCGCGGATCGGCCGGAACGTCGTGGTCGCGGCGGGTGCCGTGGTGCGGGGGACGGTGCCCGACCACGCCGTGGTGGCCGGCGCGCCCGCCAGGGTCGTACGGCGCTGGACGCCCGAGGAGGGCTGGCAGCCGCCGCTGCGGACCCCGGCCCCGGTGCCGATCCCGGACGGGGCGACCCCGGCGCAGCTACGGGCGCTGGCCGGTCTCGACGAGTCCGCGGTGGCCCGGCTCGCCGAACTGGAGACCGACTGAGCCCTCAGCCCGTCGCCAGCAGGACGGTGCCCACCAGGGCGAGGCCCGCGCCCGCCGCCTGGAGGGCGCGCAGCCGTTCGCGCAGGAAGCCGCGGGCGGCCAGCGCGGTCACCACCGGATAGAGCGAGGCGAGGACGGCGGCCACGGTGACCGGGCCGCGCTGGGCGGCGATGGCGTAGGTGCCGTTGGCCGCCACGTCGGCCAGACCGACGAAGGCCAGCGCGGGCAGCGAGCGGTAGGGGAAGCCGCCCTCCGGCAGGGCGCTGCCGCCGCGCCGCAGGGACACGGCGAGCACCGCCCCGCCCACCGCGACATTGGTCAGCCGCTGCACGAACAGCGAGAGGTACAGGCCGGTGACCGTGCTGGACGCCTCGGCGATCAGGGCGAACACGGTGCCGAAACCGAGCGCCGCGACCAGCGTCAGCAGCACGGTGCGCCGCTCCACCGGGGCGCCCCGCAGCTGGGGGCCGCCCGCGAGGACCACCCCGCCGACGGCGACCACGATGCCCGCGAGCTGGAGCAGCCCGGGGCGCTCGCCCAGGAACAGTCCCACGCCGACGGGCACGACGACGCTGAGCGTGGCGAGCGGCGAGATGACGCCCATCGGGCCGAGCGCCAGGGCCTTGTAGAAGGCGAGGAGCGCGATCGGACCGACCAGGCCCGCCGCGAACGCGAACCACAGCCGGGGCTCGGCCGCGTCCCAGGCGCCCGTGGCGACGACGATCGCGCCCAGGACGGCCGCCGCGATGGCCTGCGAGACGACCACCACGGTCAGCGCGGGCGTGCGTCGGGTCAGCAGCCCGCCGCCGAAGTCGGACAGCCCCCAGAGCACGCTGGTGATCAGGGCGAAGAAGGCCGTCACGATGCCTCGCAGTACAGTTTGTTGAACGAAGGGGTGCGCTCCACCGTAGTCCAGTAGGTTGAACTACGTCATCCAAAGAAGTGAACCATCTCGGATATTGGACGGAACGTGTCAGACCTCGAATTGCTGACCCAGTCCTTGGCGCGCAACGTCAGACACTGGCGTTCGGTACGCGGTTTCACCCTGGACGTGCTCGCCGCCCGGGCCGGTGTCAGCCGCGGGATGCTGATCCAGATCGAGCAGGCCCGCACCAACCCGAGCATCGGCACCATCGTCAAGATCGGCGACGCGCTCGGCATCAGCGTCACCACCCTGCTCGACTACGAGCGCGGCCCCCGGGTCCGCATCGTCCCCGCCGAACGGGCGGTACGGCTGTGGCACACCGAGTCCGGCAGCTACAACCGGCTGCTCGCGGGCACCGAGGCCCCCGGGCCGCTGGAGATCTGGGACTGGCTGCTGATGCCCGGGGACGAGAGCCCGGCGGAGCCGCACCCGGCCGGCACCGTCGAGCTGGTCCATGTCACGGCGGGCGAGCTGACCCTCACCGTCGAGGGCGAGGACCACACCGTCCCGACCGGCGCCAGCGCCGCCTTCGAGGCCAACGCCCCGCATGTCTACGCCAACCGCGGCGACGTCCCGATGGAGATGATGATGGCCGTCTCGGTGCCGCCCGTGCAGTGAGACGTCCCCGCGCCGGGCCGCCGCGCCTTGTTACCGTGCGGCCATGCGCGCACCCATCGGAGACTTCGAGACCGCGACCCCGGCACCGGACTGCCTGGCCGAACTGACCGCCCCGGTGGCCGACGCCCTGCGGAACTGGTCCGCCGGGACCCCGGCCGAGCACATCCTCTACGTCGACACCGACCCGCGCTGGGCCGACACCGCCGTCTTCGTGGAGCACTACGGCAGCGATCTGACCGAACGGTCGGCGAACTGCGTGGTGGTCGCCGCCAAGCGGGCCGGCGAGACCACGCTCGCCGCGTGCCTGGCGCTGTCCACCACCCGGGTCGACGTCAACGGCATGGTCCGCCGTCACCTGGGCGCGCGCAAGGCGTCGTTCGCCCCGATGGAGACGGCGACCGGCCGGAGCGGGATGGAGTACGGCGGCATCACCCCGATCGGACTGCCCGCGGACTGGCCGCTGCTGGTGGACGCGGCCGTCGTCGACCTGCCCTACGTCCTGGTCGGCAGCGGCCGCCGGCGCGGCAAACTGCTGGTGCCGGGCAAGGCGTTCGCGGAACTGCCGGGCGCGGTGGTGCTGGAGGGGCTGGGCGTGGCCTGACCTCGCGTGGCCGGGCTCAACCGGCGAGGTGGTGGGCCAGGGCCAGATGGGGGTCCCGCTCGCCGGGGTCCGGTGCCGGGTCGGCGTGCACCAGGGCGGCCGAAAGCCTCGGCAGGGCGTGCAGCAGGGCGTGTTCGGCCTCGACGGCGATCGCGTGCGCCTGCCGCAGGGTCGCCCCGCCGTCCACCACCACCGCCAGTTCGGCCCGCAGCCGGTGTCCGATCCAGCGCAGCCGCAGCTCGCCCACCCCGCGCACGCCCGGCACCGCGCGTACCGCCCGCTCGGCGCGGTCCACCAGCGCCGGGTCCACGGCGTCCAGCATCCGCCGCAGCACCTCCCGCGCCGCGTCCCGCAGCACCAGCGCGATCGCGGCCGTGATGGCCAGCCCCACGATCGGGTCGGCGAGCCGGAACCCGGCGGCGGATCCGGCCGCGCCCAGCAGCACGGCCAGCGAGGTGTAGCCGTCGGTGCGGGCGTGCAGCCCGTCGGCGACGAGTGCGGCCGAACCGATCCGGCGGCCCACCCGGATCCGGTACCGGGCCACCCACTCGTTGCCCACGAAGCCGACCAGCGCGGCCAGCGCCACCACCGGCACGTGCGCGACCGGGCGGGGATCGAGCAGCCGCCCGACGGCCACCCACCCGGCGAAGGCCGCCGAGGCCGCGATGGTCAGCACGATCACCAGGCCCGCGAGATCCTCGGCGCGGCCGTAGCCGTAGGTGAACCGCCGGTTCGCCGCCCGCCGCCCCAGCACGAAGGCGATGCCGAGCGGTACGGCGGTCAGCGCGTCGGCGGCGTTGTGCACCGTGTCGCCGAGCAGCGCGACCGACCCGGAGACGGCCACCACACCCGCCTGCGCCAGCGCGGTCGCGCCCAGCACGGCGAGCGACACCCACAGGGCGCGCATGCCCTGCGCCGAGGACTCCAGCGCCGCGTCGAGCTTGTCGGCACTCTCGTGGGAGTGCGGGGTGAGCAGATGGGCCAGGCGGTGGCGCAGGGAGGAGGCGCCGTGCCGGTGCGGGCCGTGGTCGTGGTCGTGATGGTCGCTCACGGAAGTCCCCTTCTGCCGGGCTGTGGTGGACGCGGGGCGCCCACGGAGCCATTATGTGCGTATGAGCGCACGCATGCACCTATCACCTGCACACCCTGCGCATCAGCGCACCCCGGGCGAGGAGCAGTTCGCGCTCGCCGCCGAACTCCTCGCCCTGCTCGGCGATCGCACCCGGCTCGCCCTGCTGTACGCCCTGACCGCTCAGGAGGCCGACGTCACCACGCTCACGGAGGCATGCGGCGCCGCCCGCCCGGCCGTCAGCCAGCACCTGGCCCGGCTTCGCCTCGCCGGCCTGGTCGACACCCGCAAGGAGGGCCGCCGGGTGATCTACTCACTGCGCCAAGGGCATCTGCGCCGGCTGGTGGACGAGGCGCTGAAGACCGCCGACCACCGTCTCGCGGACGGACGGTCACCGGGAGACCGGTAGGGGCGGCACCGGAACACCGCGGTGCCCCGTCGGCCGGGGCGGCTGACGGGGCACCAGGAGGCGGTGTGGCTCAGTGGACCGGGGCGTCCGCGACCACGACCTCGTCGATGCTGCGCTCGATCGCCTCCGTCTTGGAGGCGGTGGCCTTCGCCCAGTAGTAGACGCCGAGCGAGAAGGCCGCGATGACCAGGATGTCCCAGTACAGCGGGATGTTGCCCTGGCTGCCGTCGCCGAAGCCGCCCTGCCAGGAGATCAGGCCGATGCCCAGCAGGTACGCGGGCAGCCACTGCGCGGCCCGGAAGTCCATCCGGGGCGCGTCCGGCTTGTCCTTGAAGTTGGCCCACAGGGCGTAGGAGCCCATCAGCACGTACCCGAGCAGGATGGCGAAGCCCAGCCGCCACAGGGTGTTCCAGCCGCTCCAGTAGATGATCAGGTTGGCGATCACGAAGGAGGCCGGCGAGATGAACTTGCCGCCGGGCAGCCGGTAGGGGCGCTCGAAGTGCGGCAGGCGGTCGGCGAAGACGCCGTAGGCCAGCGGCGCGCCCGCGTACATCAGCACGCTCGCCGAGGTGATGAAGCCGACCAGTTCCTGCCAGCTCGGGAACGGAAGGAAGCAGAGGATGCCGGTGACGAAGGTGACGATGAGGCCGATCCACGGCACGCCGCGCTTGTCGGTCCTGGTCAGGGCCTTCGGGGCGTAGCCGTTCTTGGCCAGGCCGTAGGAGACGCGGGAGGTGGCGGTGGTGTAGATCAGGCCGGTGCCGCCGGGGGAGATGATCGCGTCGACGTAGAGCACCCAGCCCAGCCAGCCGAGGCCGACCAGGGTCGCGAGGCCCGCCCAGGGGCCGCTGATGCCGGTGTAGGCCAGCTTCGCCCAGCCGTGCGCGAAGGAGGCGTGCGGCAGCGCGGCGATGAAGACGATCTGGAGCAGGATGTAGATCGCGGCGCCGATGGCGACCGAGCCGAGCGTGGCGCGGGGCAGGTCGCGCCGCGGGTTGCGGCTCTCGCCGGCCAGCTGGATCGCCTGCTCGAAGCCGAGCAGCGCGAAGATGATGCCGCTGGAGCTGATGGCGCCCAGCACGCCCTTCGCGCCGAACGGGGCGAAGCCCTCCGAGGTGAAGTTGCCGACGTGGAAGTTGCCCACGGCGATGATGAAGATCGCGGCGAGCGGGATGGCGATCTTCCACCAGGTCGCGGCGCTGTTGGTGTGCGCGAGGGCGCGGACGCCGAAGAAGTTGACGCCGACGAAGACGGCCATGAGGACGATTGCAGTAACGATTCCGCTGGTGGTCAGCGTGCCGTCGGCGCCCTGGAGTCCCTGGGCGAACTTCCAGTGACCGGCGTAGCCGATCATCGCCTCGACCTCGATGGGGGCCACGGTGGCGGCCTGGAGCCAGGAGAACCAGCCGAAGGACATGCCGGCCAGGCCGCCGAAGGCGTAGTGCGGGTAGCGCGCGGTGCCGCCCGCGACCGGGAACATGCCGCCCAGCTCGGCGTGCACCAGCGCCAGCAGGACGATGGCCACCGTGCCGATCACCCACGAGATGATCGCCGCGGGGCCGGCCACGACGACGGCCTTCTCGGCGCCGTAGAGCCAGCCGGAGCCGATGATGGAGCCCACGGAGGCCCACATCAGGCCGATGAGTCCGACGTCGCGGCGCAGGCCCCCGGTATCACTCGTGGCTACCGGTGCGGCCTGGTCGACTTTCGTCATGTGCAAGGTGGCCTCTCAGGTCGTGTACGCACTCGTAACGAGGAAGGAGGCCACAGGCTAGGAACGGTTTCCGTGCCGGCAAAAGGCTGCTTACCAAATCTTGACCCAGGATCTTGCTTGTCTTGGGGACGGAGTTTCCACAGCTCAGATGCCATGCGCGAATGTCAATATTCAATGTGTGAGTGTGGTGAAGAATATCTGACACTAGGCCAGGAGGGGGATCTCGATCGCCGGGCAGCGGTCCATGACCATGGCGAGACCGGCCTCGCGAGTGCGATCGCAAGCAATCTGGTCGATGACGCCGAGCTGGAACCAGACCGCCTTCGCGCCCTTCGTCACGGCCTCGTCGGCCACCGCGCCCGCCAGCGAGCTGTTGACGAAGACGTCCACCACGTCGACGTCGAAGGGGATGTCCGCGAGGGTGGCGTACCCCTGCTCGCCGTGCACCGTCTCGGCCTTCGGGTGCACCGGCACGATCCGCTTGCCGTACCGCTGGAGCACCTGGGCCACGCGGTACGCGGGCCGGGCGGGATTGTCGGACAGGCCGACCACCGCCCAGGTGTCGCCCAGTTCGGTCAGAATCCTGCGAATCGCGGCCTCTTCGTCGTACACGTCCGCCTCCTGCGTGGTGTGTGCTGCTTTCCGACGCCGTCAACAGGCCCCCGGCGGCGCTGATTCCCGCCTCCCCGCCCCGCCACGGTGTCCGGAACCGGCGCGCGGTACCTGCGTACGGGCGTCCGCACGCCTACGCTCGGCCCGTGCTGCGCATCCTCGACGCCCGAACCGGTGAACCCGTCGCCGCCGCGCCCGCCCGCCGCGGCCTGACCCGTATCGAGGCCCGCGCCCCCGGGGCCGACCTCACGTCCCTGCGGGTGCTCCTCACCGCCGACCTCCTCGCCCGCGCCCTCGAACTGACCGGTCTGCAGGTCTGGCCGACCGCCCCCGGCCGGCCGGCGGAGCTGTCCGCCGCCGCCGACGCCCTGGCCGTCCGCCCCTTCGAGGAGGCGCACGTGCCGGGAGCGGGGGTGGTGTGGGTGGTGGCCGGGGACGAGGACGTGCCCGGGGCCGAGGGGCCGGTGGTGGCGGTGGCGCCCGTGAAGCGGGCGGGTGAGGGAGGGGATCCGCTGCGCGACCCCTCGCTGCTCGGTGATCCCACCGCCCTCCGCCTCGCCCTCCTCTCCGTCCCCCACGGGGAGACCGTGACGCTGGACGAGGCGGCGGTGCGTGGGGCCGCCGAGCGGCTGGCGGGCTGGCGGCGGGACGTGGCCGGGTGGGCGCGGCAGCCCTCGCGGCCCGTGCCGGAGGCGGTGCGGGGGCGGCTCAAGGAGGCATGGGAGGACGATCTCGGCATGCCGGGGGTGCTGGCGGAGCTGGCCGCCGTCGCGGCCGACCCGGCGGTGGCGGACGGTGCCCGGTTCGAGACGTTCGCCTACGCCGACCGGCTGCTCGCCCTCGAACTCACCCGTGACATCGGGACGTTCGCGTGAAGGAGCGCGCGGGCACGGGTCCGCTGCGCCGCCTCGTCGTGCTCAGACACGCCAAGTCGGCCCGGCCCGAGGGCGTATCCGACCCCCGTCGGCCGCTCGCACCGCGCGGCCTGCGCGACGCCCCCGCCGCCGGCCGCGCCCTCGCCGAGGCCGACCTGCTGCCCGACCTCGCCCTGTGCTCCACCGCCGTACGGGCCCGCCGGACCTGGCAGCTCGCCTCCGCGGAATGGGGCACCCCGCCCCCGGTGCGCTACGAACCACGGCTGTACACGGCCGACGTGCCCGCCCTGCTGGACGTGGTGCGCGAGACACCGCCCGCGGTGGAGACCCTGCTCCTCGTCGGGCACAACCCGGGCCTGGAGGACCTGGTCCTGGCGCTGGCCGGGGACGGCCTGGACGACACCCTGGACCGGCTGCGCGCCAAGTTCCCCACCTCCGCCGTCGCCGTCCTCGCCTGGCACGGCACCGGCTGGCCCGCCCTCGCCCCGGGGGCCGCCCTGCTGACCTGGTTCAGGGTGCCCCGGGGCGGGGCCGGTACCTAGGTGACGGTGGCCCGCTCCGGGTGCGTGCGAGGTGCGCTCACCCGGCGGCGTCGGACGGCCGCTCGTCGACCACGCGCAGCAGCTTGCCGGTGCGCCGGTTCACCGCGAGCTGGTCGTAGCCGGTCCACTCGATGACCATCGGGTGGATGAAGCCGGCCGCCACGCTCTCGGCGTACATCGCTCGCGCGCTGTCGAGCCGGTCCACCACCTTGGCGGCGATGGCGTCGGTGTCGGTGAAGCCGGGCCGGGCGACCAGCCGCAGCACCAGTCCGTCACGCCCGTCCCAGCGGCGGACGACCATCTGTACGCCGGTCACCGCACCGGTCTCGTCCGCCTCGTCCACCACCTTGCGCAGGTCCTCGACGTACAAGGTCACCGGACCGATGCGGGCGCCCTCCTCGTGCCGTCCGAGTATCCGGAAGAGGCCCTGCTCGGCGTCCACCCACTCACCCCGGTCGCCCACCGGGTAGCGCAGGAGCGGCATCAGCCGCCGGTACAGGTCGGTCTTGAGGATGCGTCCGGGCCGGCCGTTGGTGCGGATCGGCTCGCCGGTGTCGCCGTCGACGATCTCCAGGACGATGCCGCGGTCCTGCGGCACCCGGTAGACGAACGTGCCGCCTTCCTCGCCCACCGGGTGGCCCAGCGGGCCGGCGTCGACGCTCACGTACGCCGCCGGGCTGATCCGCGCGTTGGGGAACGCGGTGCGCAGCAGCCGCCGCTGGTCCTCGAAGACCGGCTCGCCGGCGAAGAACATCAGCTCCACCGAGGGCACCGTCTCACCGCGGTCGGTCAGGTGATCGGCGAGGCTGCACATCGTGGTCGGCGTACCGCCGATCACCTGGGCCGAGAACTCGGCGAGCATCCGGGTGGCGGCCTCGGGAGCGGTCGCACCGCCGATCGGCAGCCGGACGGTCTCCACCGGCACCTGCGTCAGGCTGTCCTGGAACATGAAGAAGCTGGCGTACAGCTCGCCCACGTAGAACAGGTTCGCCACCCTGTGGCCGTCCCGCAGCCCCATGCCGACCAGGCCGGTGCCCAGTGTCCTGGCGACGTGGTCCCACTCGGTGCGGGTGTAGCAGGAGAACTTCGGGGAGCCGGTGGTGCCGCCGCTCTTGTAGACGATCGCCTCGGACAGCGGGCTCGTCAGCACCCGGTTCCCGGTGAGGGTGTTGGCGGCCCAGAACTCCCCGTGGTCGATGATCGGCAGCTGCGAGACGTCGTCGACGCTCTCCGGCAGGTCGGCGTACAGGTCCTGGTAGAAGGGGGAGTGCTTGCGGGCGAAGCTGAACATCTCGTTCAGCGCGTAATCCGTCATGGGGTACGTCCTCGGCGTTCATGAGCGGTCGGCTGTGTCGCTGGTGGGCAAGGGACGACGTTCCGTGACACCGGAGCGCGGCGGGGTGCCCGCGCGCGGCGGTACGGTCAGCGGCCGGCCGGCGCGGCCGGCCTGGTGGAACGCAGCAGCAGGCAGCAGGCGAGCGTGGCGGCCGCCGTCGTCAACATGCCGAACTGCCAGCCGTGCTGGAAGCTGCGGACGACGGCCGCCGTGCCGTGCGGCTGGCCGAGCACCGCGACCAGACCGGCCACCCCGACCACACCGCCGGCCTGCCGGGCCATGGTGGCCACGGCCGAGCCGGTGGAAAAGCTGGTCGGCGGCAGCTTGGTGACCGCTGTCGCCACCAGGGTGGGCATCGCCAGGCACACCCCGACGCCGGTCAGCAGCATGCCCGGCAGCAGCGCGGTCAGATAGTCGTGGTGCGCGGCGTCGAGCTCCACCGTCCACCAGGCGAGCCCGATGCCGAACAGCACGCAGCCGATCGCCGCGGTGGCGCCCAGGCCGATGCGCCGGGAGACCATGCCCGCGTACTTCGACAGCAGGGGCACCATCAGCGGGCCGGGCGCGATGGCCAGACCGGTGCTCAGCGCCGACCATCCCCACACGTCCTGGCACCACAGCGTCACCGACAGCAGCATGACGCTGAACGGCACCGCGAACAGCAGGTTGGCGAGCATCGCGGGACGCAGCGCCGGCAGGACCATCAGGTCCAGCGGCAGCACCGGCGAGGGGTGGCGCGAGGACTGCCACAGGAAGGCCGCCAGCAGGACGACGGCGGCCACCAGCGTGCCGACCAGCCGCGCCGAGGACCAGCCCCAGGTCTGTCCCTTGATCAGGGCCAGCGCGACGGCGCCGATGCCCGCGGTGAGCAGCGCGGCGCCCAGGACGTCGGTCCTGCCGCCGTCCGCGCGGCCCGGCACGTGCGTCAGGGAGCGCAGACCGCCGACGACGGTCAGCACACCGATCGGCAGGTTGATCAGGAAGATCCACCGCCAGTCGATCTGCGCGAGCGCGCCGCCGATGACCGGCCCGAGCGCCGCGGCCAGTCCGCTCAGCGCCGCCCAGTTGCGCACCGCGGAGGTGCGCTTCTCCGGCGGCGCCGCGGCCAGCAGCAGGCCGAGCGACGCCGGGATCAGCAAGGCGGCACCGGCGGCCTGGACCACGCGCGCTCCGACCAGGAACCACACGTCCGGGGCGACGGCGCACAGCACCGAGGCCACGGTGAAGGAGCCCACGCCCAGCAGGTAGGCGCGCCGCGCGCCGATGCGGTCCGCGATGCTTCCGGCCGGGACCAGCAGGGCGGCGAACACCATCGAGTAGGCGTTGAGCACCCAGGACAGCGACGACAGCGCGGTGCCGTGGAAGTCGGCGCTGATGTCCGGCATGGCCACGTTGACGACGAAGAGGTCCAGGTTGGACATCGCCACGCCGGCGGCCACGAGTGCGAAGACGAGGCCGAACCGGTCAGTGGTGGTTTTCTTCTCTTCGGCGTTCGATGTCTCTTGGGCCATGATTCTCCAACTCGGTTCTTTCAAGGACTGGCTGGTCCGCTCCCCCGCGCGGTCCTGTGGAACTCAGCCGAGGGTGACGGGCAGCTTCTCGAATCCGCGCTGGACCAGCTGGTCGCGGTAGACCGGCTCGCCGGAGATCCTCGGGTTCTTGAAGCGGCGGACCAGGGCTTTCAGGGCGACCGCAGCCTCCAGCCGGCCCAGCGGCGAGCCGAGGCAGTAGTGGGCCCCCAGGCCGAACGTCAGCGGCTGGATGTTGGAGCGCCGCGGGTCGAACCGCTCGGGCTCGGTGTAGCGGCGCGGGTCGCGGTTGCCGCCGGCGATCAGCAGCAGGATCGGGGTGCCCTTGGCGATGGGCACGCCGCAGAACTCGATGTCCTCGGCGGCCACCCGGTTGAGCACCTGGACGGCCGGGTCGAGGCGGATGCCCTCCTCGACGAAGTCGGCGGCGAACGAGGGGTCCTGGCGGACCTGCTCGGCGAGCTCGGGGTTGCGGATGGCCAGCGCCATGGTGTTGCCGAGCATGTCGAAGGGCGCGGCGGTGCCGGCGACCAGGAGGACCATGAAGGTCGCGATCAGTTCGTCCTCGCTGACATCGGCGCCGTTGTCGAAGTCCTGGGTCAGCTTGGTGACCAGGTCGTCCTTCGGCTCGGCACGGCGGGCGGCCACCAGGTCGGCGAAGTACGCGGCCAGTTCCTCGACCGCGTGGTTGGCGGCGGCCAGCCGCGAGGTGTCGCCGAACGGGTCGAGGCCCTCGGTGACCGGGCGCAGCAGCGGCTGGATCCTCGCGTGGTCCTCCACCGGGATGCCCAGCAGCGCACCCATGACGGACAGCGGCAGCCAGCAGGCGAAGTTGTCCATGAAGTCGACCGGCTCGCCCGCCGCGCCGAGCTTCTCCAGCTTGTCGACGGCGGCCTCGGCGAGCTGCTCCAGCAGCGGCTCCATGCCGGCGACGACACCGGGGCTGAACGGTCCGCTGGAGAAGCGGCGCAGCCGCTCGTGGGTCGGCTCGTTGTGGAAGAGCATGGTGGTGCAGATCGACCGCCAGGCCGGCTGCTCACGCCAGTCGGGCCGCACCGCGTCGCGCACAGCGGGGTCGGGGGAGAGGAACAGCGGCTCCTTCAGGGCCTTGTTGATCTCCTCGTAGCCGACCATCACGGCCAGCGGGCCCAGGTTGATCACCGGACCGCGGCTTCTCAGTGCTTCGTAGATGGGGTACGGGTTGGCTCGCCCCTCAGGGGTTCCGAGTGCCGCCATTGCCTCGGCAGGCCCGAGCGTCGACTGACGCATGCAGCAGCTCCATCCATGTCACAACGCTGATTAGGTGAGTTGTTCTTTCAAACTGACTGCCCGGCGGAATGCTAGGGCACCTCAACTGGCCTGGCAACAGTCTTGGTTGCGCCACCGGAGCGGGTACGACCTCCGGTCACGGGCGGCGGGTGGCGGCGCCCGCCGGGCCGGATCGGACTGCCTGGCGGCGGTCTGGCCGGCGGGCCGGGATTAGGCTGGCGGGATGCAGGACGAGTACCGCACAGTGGCCCGCGCGGGCGTGCACGAGACCGAGATCAACCGTTCGCGCTTCCTGTGCGCCCTCGCCCCGGCCGCCACCGAGAAGGAGGCGCAGGACTTCGTCGCGGCCGTCCGCAAGGAGCACGCCGACGCCACCCACAACTGCTGGGCGTACGTCATCGGCGCCGACGCCTCCGTGCAGAAGGCCAGCGACGACGGCGAACCGGGCGGCACGGCCGGCGTCCCCATGCTCCAGATGCTGCTGCGCCGCGACATGCGTTACGTCGTCGCCGTCGTCACCCGCTACTACGGCGGTGTCAAGCTCGGCGCCGGCGGACTCATCCGCGCCTACGGCGGCGCCGTCGGCGAGGCCCTGGACACCGTCGGCACCCGCACCCGGCGCCGCTTCCGGCTGGCCACGGTCACCGTCGACCACCAGCGCGCGGGCAAGCTCCAGAACGAGCTGCGCGCCACCGGCCGCGAGGTCCGCGACGTGCGCTACGGCGAGGCCGTCACCATCGAGATCGGCCTGCCGGACGCCGACGTGGAGGCATTCAGGGGCTGGCTCGCCGACGCGACGGCGGGCACGGCCGCCTTCGAGCCGGGCGGCGAGGCGTACGGGGACGTCTGAGATATTGACGACAAGGACAAAACAGACATAACCCCCTTGCGGGGTCCCGGGCATGACGGGTGATTCAGGAGTAACCGGCCGTGTTGTCGGACCCGCCCGTTAGTCTCGGGAGTCATGAGACTCCTGCACACGTCCGACTGGCACCTCGGGCGGGCCTTCCACCGGGTGAGCATGCTCGGGGCCCAGGCCGGGTTCATCGGTCACCTCGTCGCCACCGTGCGCGAGCGCGAGGTGGACGCGGTGGTCGTGTCGGGAGACGTGTACGACCGGGCGGTCCCGCCGCTCGCCGCCGTCGAGCTGTTCGACGACGCCCTGCACCGCCTCGCCGCGCTGGGCGTGCCCACGGTGATGATCTCCGGCAACCACGACTCGGCCCGCCGCCTCGGCGTCGGAGCGGGGCTCATCGACCGCGCCGGCATCCATCTGCGCACCGAGCCGTCCGCCGTCGCCACCCCGGTGGTGCTCGCCGACCGCCACGGCGATGTCGCCTTCTACGGGCTGCCGTACCTCGAACCCGCCCTGGTGAAGGACGAGTTCGGGGTGGAGAAGGCGGGCCACGAGGCCGTCCTCGCCGCCGCCATGGACCGGGTCCGCGCCGACCTCGCGACCCGCCCGGCGGGCACCCGCTGCGTCGTCCTCGCCCACGCCTTCGTCACCGGCGGCCAGGCCAGCGACAGCGAGCGGGACATCACCGTCGGCGGGGTCGCCGCCGTACCGGCCGGGATCTTCGACGGCGCCGACTATGTGGCCCTCGGCCATCTGCACGGCTGCCAGACCCTCACCGAGCGCGTGCGCTACTCCGGCTCCCCGCTCGCCTACTCCTTCTCCGAGGCCGGCCACCGCAAGAGCATGTGGCTGGTCGACCTCGCCGCCGACGGCGCCGTCACCGCCGAGCGCCTCGACTGCCCGGTGCCCCGCCCGCTGGCCCGCATCCGCGGCACCCTGGAGGAACTCCTCGCCGACCCGGCCCTCGACCGCCACGAGGACGCCTGGGTCGAGGCCACCCTCACCGACGCCGTCCGCCCGGCCGAGCCGATGGCCCGGCTCGCCGAACGCTTCCCGCACACGCTGAGCCTGGTCTTCGCCCCCGAACGCGCCACCGACGACCCCCGTGTCTCCTACGCCCGGCGCCTCGCGGGCCGCGGCGACCAGCAGATCGCCCAGGACTTCGTCGCCCACGTCCGGGGCGCCGGGCCCGACGCGCAGGAGGCGGCCGTGCTGCGCGAGGCGTTCGACGCCGTCCGCGCCGACGCCGTGGTGCGGGAGGTGGCGAGGTGAGGCTGCACCGGCTCGACATCACCGCCTTCGGCCCCTTCGGCGCCACCCAGGGCGTCGACTTCGACGCCCTGTCCGCCGCCGGGCTCTTCCTGCTGCACGGCCCCACCGGCGCCGGCAAGACCTCCGTCCTCGACGCCGTCTGCTACGCGCTGTACGGCTCCGTCCCCGGCGCCCGCCAGAGCGGCGCGGGCCAGGGCATGAACCTGCGCAGCGACCACGCCGAGCCCCGCACCCGCACCGAGATCCGCCTCGAACTCACCGTCGCCGGACGCCGTCTCGAGGTCACCCGGCAACCGCCCTGGGAACGGCCCAAGCTGCGCGGCAAGGGCACCACCGTCGACAAGGCCCAGACCTGGCTGCGCGAGTACGACGCCGCGGCGGGCTCCTGGAAGGACCTCAGCCGCTCCCACCAGGAGATCGGCGCCGAGTTCGAGCAGCTGCTCGGCATGAGCCGCGAGCAGTTCTGCCAGGTGGTGCTGCTGCCCCAGGGCGACTTCGCCCGCTTCCTGCGCGCCGACGCCGAGGCCCGCGGCCGGCTCCTCGGCCGCCTCTTCGACACCCAGCGCTTCGCCGACGTCGAGAAGCGCCTCGCCGAGCGCCGCCGCGCCGCCGAGGCCCGGGTCCGCGAGGCCGACGCGGACCTGCTCGCCGACGCCCACCGCATGCAGCAGGCGGCCGCCGACGCCATGGAGCTGCCCGAGCTGGCCCCGGGCGACCCGGGCCTGGCCGAGGCCGTGCTCGGCGCCGCCGCCGTCGCCCGAAGCACCGCGCGGGAGCGCCTGGCCGTCGCCCACAGCCGGCTCACCGCCGCCGAGTCCGCCCACGCCGACGCCCGCCACACCCTCGACGGCATACGCGAACTCGCCCGCCTGCAGAGCCGGTTCGCCGAGGGCCGCCGCCGCGCCGAGCGCCTCCAGGAGCGGGCCGCCGAGCACCAGGCCGACCAGGAGCGCATGGCGCGCTCCCGCAAGGCGGAGGCGGTCGCGCCCGCGCTGGAGCTGCGGGAGGAGGCCGAGCGGGAACACCGCGGGGCCGAGGCCGCCGAGGCCCGCGCCCGCGGCCCGCTGCCCGCGTCCCTCGCCGAGGCCGACGCGAGCGGGCTCGCCGCCGCCGCGCGCCGCGCCGCCGAGGAACTGGGCGGCCTGGACGCCGCCCGGCGCGCCGAGCGGCGGATCGGCGAACTGGCCGCGGAACGGGCCGGACTGGACCGTCAGGAGCGGGCCGACGAGGACGTGCTGCGCGAGGCCGACGCCTGGCTGGAGGGCTGGCACGACGCGCGCGCCGCCCTCCAGGCGCGCATCGACACCGCCCAGGAGGCCGCCACCCGCGCCGAACAGCTCGGCGCCCGGCGCGAGCCGACGCGGGGGCGCCTGGACGCCGCCCGCACCCGCGACGCCCTCGCCGTCGAACTGGAGACGGCCCGGCGGCGGGCCCAGGACGCCCGACAGCACGCCCTGGACGCCCGCACCCACTGGCTCCGGCTCAAGGAACAGCGGCTCGACGGCATCGCCGCCGAACTCGCCGCCCACCTCACCGACGGGGAGCCCTGCGCGGTCTGCGGCGCCACCGAGCACCCCGCGCCCGCCCGCAAGGTCGCCGGACACGTGGACCGCGCCACCGAGGAACAGGCCCACACCGCCTCCCAGGAGGCCGACCGGCGGCACGCCGACGAGGAGCGGCGCGCCGGCGACGTCGGCAAGGCCCTGGCCGTCGCCACCGCCGAGGCCGGCGAGGCGCCCACCGCGCAACTCGAAGTCGAGGCCGCCGAGTTGGAGCAGGAGTACGCCCGCGCCCACCGTGCCGCCTCCGCCCTGCACGCCGCCCGCGAGGAGCTGCGGCGCGCCGAGCAGGAGCGCGAACGGCGCCTCGCCGACCGGCAGCAGGCCGCCGTACGGGCCGCCTCCCGGCTCACCCGGCGCGACGCCCTGGAGCGCGAACAGACGCAACTGGAAGGCGAGTTGACCCAGGCGCGCGGCACCGCCGACAGCGTGGCCGCGCGCGCCGCCGAGCTGGAGCGGCGGGCGGCGCTGCTCACCGCGGCCGCCGACGCCGTACGCGCGGCCGAGGACACCGCGCAGCGCCTCAAGGCCGCCGACGCCCGGCTCGCCGACGCCGCCTACCGGGCCGGCTTCGCCACGCCGCGGGAGGCGGCCGCCGCCCTGCTCGACGACGCGGCCCACCGCGAGCTGCAACACCGCCTGGACACCCGGCAGTCGGAGGAGGCCGCCGTACGCGCCGTACTGGCCGAGGCCGACACCGCGGCCGCCGCCCAGCGCCCGCCCGCCGACCCGGCCGGCGCCGAGCGGGCCGCGGCCGAGGCCGAGCAGCGGCTGCGGGCGGCCGCCTCCGCCCGTGACGCCGCCGCCCGCTGCTGCGCCGAACTGGACCGCCTCTCCACCCGCGCGACCGAGGCGGCACGCCGGCTCGCCCCGCTGCGCGAGGAGTACGACCGGGTCGCCCGGCTCGCCGCCCTCACCGCGGGCACCTCCGCCGACAACGAGCGCAAGATGCGCCTGGAGTCGTACGTGCTCGCCGCGCGCCTGGAACAGGTCGCCGCCGCCGCGACCGCACGCCTTGAGCGCATGTCCTCGGGCCGCTACACCCTCGTGCACTCCGACGGGCGCAGCGGCCGCGGCCGCAGCGGGCTCGGGCTGCACGTCGTGGACGCCTGGACCGGCCGCGAGCGGGACACCGCCACCCTGTCCGGCGGCGAGACCTTCTTCGCCTCCCTCGCGCTCGCCCTCGGCCTCGCCGACGTCGTCACCGACGAGGCGGGCGGGGTGCGCCTCGACACCCTCTTCATCGACGAGGGCTTCGGCAGCCTGGACGACCAGACCCTGGACGAGGTCCTCGACGTCCTGGACGGCCTGCGCGAGCGCGACCGCAGCGTCGGCATCGTCAGCCATGTCGCCGACCTGCGCCGCCGCGTCCACGCCCAACTGGAGGTCGTCAAGGGCCGATCGGGCTCCACGCTGCGGCAGAAGGGGGTCGGCTGACCCGCCTCGGCGGCCGTTTCGCGGACGTGTAGGTTCTTCGCCCATGGCTCGGTTTGAAGATCGCGGAGTGCTGGAGTGGGTGGAGTCGGGCGGCGGCCCGCTGATCGCCGTCCCGGAGGTGGTCCTGCCGTTCTGGGCGGGCGCCGACAGCGAGGAGCTCGACACGGACTACGACCGGGCCTGCGAGGTCCCCGGATACGCCGGACTGCTCCCGGTCGGCGACAGCGCGGCCCTCGTCCTCGGCGACGAACCGGCCGCCACCTCCTACCTGCCCGAGCACGGCACCTTCGTCCGGTGGTCCGCCGCGGACTCCGAGCGCGAGCTGCTGGCCGGCGTCCCCGCCGCGCTGGAGAGCGCCGTGTGGGAGCAGGAGCTGCGCTGGGACGTGCCGGGGCCCGTGGTCCTGTTCGACTCGGCCCGGCCGGGCGGCGAGGCGGACCGGCGGGCGCACCTGAGGGTGCCCCTCGCCGCCGGGTCGTACGCCGTGCGCGTCGCCCACGCCCAGCCGGGGCCGGAGACCTGGGTGGGGCTGGTCCGGCTCAGCAGGCTCGCGTAGGCACCTCTCAGGGCCGTAGCCCGTCGAAGGCGATCTCCAGGTGCCGGGGGCCGCGCAGCACGGCGTTCTCCCGGTACGGCGGCGGGTCCTGCACCAGGCGCGGGTTCTCCAGCCGCCGGGCCAGCTCGGTCAGCGCGATCTGCGTCTCCAGACGGGCCAGCGGCGCGCCGAAGCAGATGTGGATGCCGCTGCCGAAGCCGAGGTGCTGGATGTCCTCGCGGTCCGGGTCGAACCGCTCGGGCTCCGCGAACCGCTCCGGGTCCCGGTTGCCCGCGGCCAGCACCAGCCAGATCCGCGAGCCCTTGGGGATCGTCACCCCGCGCACGTCGATGTCGGCGATACAGGTGCGCTGCGGGATCATCTGCACCGGCGGCTCGTAGCGCAGCAGTTCCTCCACGAGCCGGGGCGCGAGGCCCGGGTCGTGGCGCAGCCGCTCCAGGACGTCCGGGTGGCGCAGCAGCGTGAGCATGCCGTTGGTGATCAGGTTGACGGTCGTCTCGTGGCCCGCGATCAGCAGCAGCACGGAGGTGCTGAGCACTTCCATCATCGTCATGGCGCCGTCCGGGCCCCGGCTGTTCACCAGGTCGGACAGCAGGTCGTCGCGCGGCTCCCTGGCCCGCTCCTCGACCAGCCCGGCCAGGTACATGCCGAGCTGCGTCCGGGCCTCGCGCGCGGTCGTGGCGAAGTCCTCGCCCGCCTCCCGCCGCGTCCCCGGGTCGAGGGTCGCGACCAGCGGATCGACCCAGGCACGAAAGCGCGGCTCGTCCTCCCGGGGCACCCCGAGCAGCCGGCAGATCACGGTCACCGGGAAGGGGTAGGCGAACCGGTCGACCAGATCGACCTGCCGCGCGTCCCCGATGCCGTCGATCAGCCCGGTGACGATCTCCCGCAGCTCGCCCCGCAGGCCGTCGATCCGGTGCGGCCGGTGCGGGGGCCCGAAGGCGCTGTTGGCGATGCGCCGCAGCCGGTCGTGCTCGGGCGGGTCGAGGCGCAGGAACGACGGCGGCAGCCCGCCCGTCTCCTCCGAGCGCAGCAGCACGTCCTCCCCGGCGGCCGCCAGGTTGGCCGCGTCGGAGCTGACCCGCGGGTCGTGCAGCAGCGCCTCGATGTCCCAGTAGGAGCTGATGACGTAGGGGCCGCCCTCCTCCTCGTGCAGCACCGGCGTCCGGCGAAGCTCCCGGTAGACCGGGTAGGGGTCGGCGCGGTTGGCGAAGTCGGTGATCCGGTGCACGAGCGAGTCTTGCGTCATGACGGGTCCTCGGGGCGGGTACGGGAGGTACGGGCGGGCCGGTCAGTGGCGGGCGGGGTGGAAGACGAGCTGGGTGTCGGCCGGTGAGTAGCCGCTGAGAGTCACCATCGCGGCGTGGGTCGGCAGGGACGGGTCGGGGAAGTCGGCCGGCACCGGGTGCCGGTTCTCGGGGCGCCGGTCCAGCGTCGGGTACTCCGCCGGGAAGGGCGCGCCCCGCTCGATCTGCCGCTGGTAGAACTCCAGCCACCGCGTGTTGTCGAAGGTCACCGCGGCCACCACCCGGCCCCGGTGGCCGTAGACCCCGGCGAACCGGCGCTCGGCCGTCGAACCCTGCGTGATCATCAGCTCCTCGCCCATCGGGGGCACCCCGACCGACTTGATGTTCACCCCGAACTGCGAGGACCAGAACGCCGGCATCCACAGGTGCGGGCGCCGGTCGGCACCGTCGCAGACCATGTTGTGCGCGGCCGTCTCCGCCTGCGCCACCGCGTTGCCCCAGTGTTCGAGCGACAGGAACTGGTACTCGAACAGCGCGTGCGGGGAGCGCGCCACGTCGCCCGCCACGAACACGTCGTCGGTGACGATGCCCCGGAAGTCGAAGGCCCGGCAGCCCGCGTCACAGGCGACGCCCCGGGGCCCCGCGCCGAGCCCCGACCCGGCCAGCCACTCGGTGTTGCGCAGCGAACCCAGCGAGACCACCACCACGTCCGCCTCGACCACGCTCTCGTCGGACAGGTGGACCGCCCGCACCCGCCCCGCCGCGTCGCCCTCCAGCGCGGTCACCGTCACCCGGGTGCGCAGGTCGACGCCGTGCTCGCGCATCAGCTCCGCGGCGACCGCGCCGACCACCCCGCCGAGGGCGCCCACCAGCGGCGCGCCCGCCCGTTCCGCGACCGTCACCGGGATGTCCCGCTCCCGGCACGCGGAGGCGACCTCGCAGCCCGCGAACCCGGCGCCGATCACGAACACCCGGCGCGGACCCGCCCGCAGCCGCTGGTACAGCCCGGCCGCGTCGTCCCGGGTACGCAGCAGGAAGACGCCCTCCAGCCGGGCCTCCGACTCCTTCGGCCAGGGCCGGGCCCGCACCCCGGTGGCGATGAGCAGCCGGTCGTACTCCACCTCGTCCCCGTCGGCCAGCCGCACCCGCCGGGCCGTCAGGTCCAGGCCGGTGGCCGCCACGCCGAGCCGCCACTCGGCGTCGATCTCCCGGCGCCGGGGCAGCGCGGTGCGGTGCGGGCCCGCCCGGCCGAGCAGGACCGCCTTGGACAGCGGCGGGCGGTCGTAGGGCTCGTACGGCTCGTCGCCGATCAGGGTCAGCTTCCCGGCGAAGCCCTCCGCGCGCAGCGTCTCGGCCGCCCGCAGCCCGGCCAGCGAGGCGCCCACGATCGCGATCCGGCCCTCGCGCCGGAGCCGGTCCACCACCTCAGTGGCCATCGGGGGCCTCCGGGCCCCGGGAAGCGACGTCCGGGCCGTCCGCGTCCACCCCGTCGGCCGTGATCGCCTGCACCGGGCAGGCGGCCACGGCCCGCGCCAGCCGCTCGCGCTGCTCGTGGTCGGGCTGCGGGTCGTAGACCAGCGACTCCTCGCCGTGCATGGCGAAGACGTCCGGCGCGAGGAACGCGCACTGCGCGTACCCCTGACACTTGTTGAGATCGACGACGAGCCTCATCGACGCCCTTCCGGTGGCCAGGGTCCGGGGCGCGTCCCACGCGGCTGGCGCGGCGGCCCGGACGGCGGTCGTTCCCCGTCCGCCAGCATGGGAGCGAAGCCGGGTGACCCGCGCGCCGGGCACGCCGATCGAGTGAGCGGAGTGCTCAGAGGCGGGACAGTTCGTCCACCAGGTCGTCCAGGCCCAGGGAGCCCTGGGAGAGGGCCGCCATGTGCCAGGACTTCAGGTCGAACGAGTCGCCGTGCCGCTCCCGCGCCCGCTCCCGGCCCAGCAGCCAGGCCCGCTCGCCGAGCTTGTAGCCGATGGCCTGGCCCGGGATCGTCAGATAGCGGGTGAGCTCGCTCTCCACGAAGTCCGCGGGGCGGCTGCTGTGCGCGCCGAAGAACTCCTGCGCGAGCTCCGGCGTCCAGCGCTCACCCGGGCGGAACGGCGAGTCGGCCGGGATCTCCAGCTCCAGGTGCATGCCGATGTCCACGATCACCCGGGCCGCCCGCATCATCTGCGAGTCCAGGTAGCCGAGGCGCTCCTCCGGGTCGCCGAGGTAGCCCAGCTCGTCCATCAGCCGCTCCGCGTACAGCGCCCAGCCCTCGGCGTTGGCGCTGACCATGCCCACCGACGCCTGGTACCGGGAGAGGTTCTCCGCGACGTGCGTCCACTGCGCGAGCTGGAGATGGTGGCCGGGCACGCCCTCGTGGTACCAGGTCGACACGAGGTCGTAGACCGGGAAGCGGTCCAGGCCCATGGTGGGCAGCCAGGTGCGGCCGGGCCGGGAGAAGTCCTCCGAGGGGCTGGTGTAGTACGGGGCCGCCGCGCCGCCGGGCGGGGCGATGCGCGACTCCACCCGCCGCACCCGCTCGGCGAGTTCGAAGTGGGTGCCGTCCAGGTCCGCGATCGCCCGGTCCATCAGGCCCTGGAGCCACTCGCGGACCTCGTCCAGGCCGATGTGCCGGCCGTGCTCGTCCAGGTGCGCCAGCGCCACCCAGGGGGTCTCGGCGCCGGGCAGGATCCGCTCCGCCTCGCGCCTCATCTCGCCGAGGATGCGGTGGAACTCCGACCAGCCGTACGCGTACGCCTCGTCCAGGTCCAGGTCGGTGCCGTTGAAGTAACGCGCCCAGCGCGCGTACCGCTCCCGGCCCACCACGTTCGGGGCGTCCGCCACGGCCGGCGCGTACACCTCCCGCAGCCAGTCGCGCAGTTCGGTCAGGGCGGCGGTGGCGGAGCGGGCCGCCTCGTCCAGCTCCGCGCGCAGCGCGTCGGGCCCCGCGGCGGCGAACTCCTCGTACCAGCCACGGCCCTTGCCGTCCGTGTCGATCCACTCGGTGAGCTGCCCGATGAAGGTCTCGGTCGGCCGCGGCGCCGCGAACAGCTTGCGGTCCAGGCCGAGTCGGAGCGACTCGCGGTAGCCGGCGAGCGCGCCCGGCACCGCCCGCAGCCGCTCGGCGATCGCCGCCCAGTCCTCCTCGGTCTCGGCCGGCATCACCGTGAAGATGTCCCGCACCGAGTGGCCGGGCGTGTGCATGTTGCCGACGGCGCGCAGGTGTTCCTGGGCCTCGTGCACCGCGAGTTCGGCGGTCAGCCGCTCCCGCAGCAGCCGCCCGCAGCGCCGCTCCACGTCGCTGTCGGCGCCGGGCCGGCGCTCCGCCTCGGCCAGCTTGGCCAGGGTGGCCCGGGACAGCTCCGCGAGTGCCTCCTGGCCCGCGGGCGAGTAGTCGGGCAGCGCGCGCGAACTCTCCGGGACGCCGAGGTAGGTACCGGTCACCGGGTCGAGGGCGATGAGGTCGTCGACGTACGCGTCGGCGACCTGGCGGGGCAGCGGGGTGTTGATCTCAGACATGCCGCCCATCCTCGTACGAGAGCGATCCGCGCGTCACCCGGCCCGAGGGGGATTCAGCTGTCGGCGTGGCCGGGCGGCAGCAGCGGCCCGCACTCCCACTGCTGGAATATCAGGCGGGTCTCCACGCGGGCGACCTCGCGGCGCGCCGTGAACTCGTCCAGCACCAGTCGTTGCAGGTCGGCCATGTCCGCGACGGCCACATGCACCAGGTAGTCGTCCGGGCCGGTCAGATGGAAGACCGAGCGGGCCTCCGGCAGCGCGCGCACCCGCTCCACGAACGGCCCGACCAGTTCCCTGCGGTGCGGTCTGACCTGCACCGACAGCAGCGCCTGCAACCCGCGTCCGAGCTTGGCCGGATCCAGTCGCAGCCGATGGCCGAGGATCACGCCGGAGCGGCGCAGCCGGGTCACCCGGTCCAGACAGGTCGACGGCGCCACGCCGACCTGGGCGGCGAGGTCGCGGTAGGTGATCCGGGCGTCGTTCTGCAGCAGCCGCAGCAACTGGAGATCGACCGGATCCAGTACGACAGATTCGGCCATCGGGCGAACATAACACGGGATTTGACCCCGTCAACCCGTTCGTTGTTCACCCTTCCTGGCATGGACACAGCGACCATGGGTGCCTACGACGACGTACGCCCCGCACCGAGAGCCCTCGCCACCGAGGCCGTGCACGCCGGCCGCGACGATCTCGCCCGCCAGGGGCTGCACGCCCCGCCGATCGATCTGTCCACCACCTACCCCTCCTACGACAGCCGGGGCGAGGCCGCGCGCATCGACGCCTTCGCCACCGACGGCGCCGACCTGGTGGGGCCGCCGGTCTACGGCCGGCTGGGCAACCCCACCGTCGCCCGCTTCGAGACCGCGCTGGCCCGCCTGGAGGGCACGGAGTCCGCGGTCGCGTTCGCCAGCGGCATGGCCGCCCTCAGCGCGGTGCTGCTCGCACGCTCGGCCATGGGGCTGCGCCATGTCGTGGCGGTACGGCCGCTGTACGGCTGCAGCGACCACCTGCTGACCGCCGGGCTGCTCGGCACCGAGGTGACCTGGACCGACCCGGCCGGGGTCACCGACGCGCTGCGCCCGGACACCGGCCTGGTGATCGTCGAGTCCCCGGCCAACCCGACCCTCGCCGAGCTGGACCTGCGGGCCATCGCGTACGCGTGCGGTTCGGTGCCGCTGCTCGTCGACAACACCTTCGCCACCCCGGTGCTGCAGCGGCCGGCCGAGGAAGGGGCGCGGCTGGTCCTGCACAGTGCGACGAAGTACCTCGGCGGGCACGGCGACGTGCTGGCCGGCGTCGTGGCCTGCGACGAGGAACTGGCCGGCCGGCTCCGCCAGGTCCGCTTCGCCACGGGCGGCGTCCTGCACCCCCTGGCCGGCTACCTCCTGCTGCGCGGTCTGTCCACCCTGCCCGTCCGGGTCCGGGCGGCATCCGCGAACGCCGCGGAGCTGGTCCGCCGCCTCGCCTCGGACCCGCGCGTGTCCCGCGTCCACTACCCGCGCATCGGCGGCGCGATGATCGCCTTCGAGGTGGAGGGCGACCCGCACGACCTGATCTCCCGGGTGCGGCTGATCACCCCCGCGGTGAGCCTGGGCAGCGTGGACACCCTGATCCAGCACCCCGCCTCCATCAGCCACCGCATCGTGGACGCGGACGACCGCCGGGGCGCGGGCGTCAGCGACAAGCTGCTGCGGCTGTCGGTGGGGCTGGAGGACGTGGACGACCTCTGGGCCGACCTGGACCAGGCACTGGGGGAGCCGGTCCGGGTCCCGGTGGGGACGGGGGAGGCGGCGCGCTGACGGGGGCGCGTGCCGTCGTGCCCGGCGCCCCGAGGGCCTGGGAGAGGCACCCCCATCGGCGTCAGTCCCGGCGCGCCGTGTCGTACACCGGGCGGGCCGATACCTCGGTGGCCAGGCGTGCCGTGATCACCAGCGTGCCCTCCTCCACCTGGTAGTCCAGCGGCAGCCCGAGGCCCCGCATCGCCGCGACCATCCCGGTGTTGGACGCCTGCGTCACGGCGTACACGCTGTCGCAGCGGGCCGAGCGGGCCATCTCCACCAGCCGCCGCAGCAGTTCGGCGCCGACGCCCCGCCGCTGCCAGTCGTCCTCGACCAGCAGCGCGATCTCCGTCTCGTCGCCGTCCCACAGCAGGTGCCCGAGGCCGACGATCCGTCCGGAGGGCGTCTGCGCGGCGAGCGTCCGCCCGAAGCGGGGGCTGAGGAGGTGGCCGAGATAGCGGTCGGCGTCGCCGACCGGCCCGTGGTAGCGCAGTGTCAGCGTGCGGGCCGAGCACCGCTCGTGCATCGCCTTCGCCGCCGCCAGCTCGCCGGTGTCGATCCGCCGTACGGCGATGTCCTCGCCCTCGGGCAGCGTCAGCACGTCCTGCCCGTCCGGAATCCGCGGACCCAGCCGCGCGTCCAGCTCCACCAGCGCCCGGGCCCGCGCGAACTCGGTGGGCGTGAACGGCAGATACGGCCGCTCCACGGTGAGCACACCGCCCTCCGACGCCCGCAGCCGCATGACGGTGTCCTCCAACACCCCCTCCACCGGCACGGAGTCCCGGCCGGGGCCGTGGCCGGGCAGCGAGCGGATCGTGCACCTGCCGAGCAACTGCCTCAGCGCCAGCGGCAGTTCCGCCGCGTCCAGCGCCGTACGGGCGGCCAGGCCGAGGACCCGCGTCGGGGCGTCGACCAGGTCGTGGGCGTCCGCCCGCTCGACGAACGTGGACGCGCCCCCGGCCGCCGCCACCGCCCGTGTCAGCTCCGCCGCGCTCAGCGTCCCGGGCGTGCGCAGCAGGAACTCGTCCACCGTGCCGTCGGCCAGCGGATGCGTCTGGAGGCTCAGGATGTCCACCCGGCGCTCGGCCAGCGCCGTGCACAGCGCGGCCAGCGAACCGGGCTCGTCCCTGACCGTCGTCCGCATCCGCCACAGCGTGCCGGTCCCGGTCACCTCCCCGGCGCCGTCGTACGGCCCGGCGGACCCGGTCGGCCGCGACTCGGCGGCCGGCCGGGCACCGGTATCACCGGCGGGCGGCGGTGCGTGGCCGTGGCGCCGCGCCCACCAGGTGTGGAAGCCGGCCGTCGCGGCCAGCGCGAGCGCCGAGAACACCAGCAGGGCCGGGCCGTCGGGGCCGTGCCCGACCAGGTTCGCCATCCCGTCGGCCACGGCGACGGCCGTGAAGAGCGCGGCGAGTTCCACGAGGTCCCGCCGCCAGTGGTGCACGGGCCTGCCGTGCCGGGCGCGGGTCACATCAGACATGTCCGGAGTCATACGGCCACTGTGAAGGAAGCGTGTTGCCTGATCACGAACTGTTTGTGACCGTCAGGTAAAGCATGCTCCGCCCCATTTGTTCTCGTCCCGGCCGGCGCCCGCCCCCGGCGCCCGCGGCCGGCTCCCGGAACGGGACGCCCGGTGCGGGATGCCCGGTGCGGGATGCCCGGTGCGGGATGCCCGGTGCGGGGGAAGAGCCGCGCCCCGCGCCCGAGTTGGGTTGCCGCGCGCCGGGGGATGACGCCGGTGCGCGGCATGGCTCGAAGCGTACGGTAACCGGCCGGGGGACCGTCGATTACCGGCCGCCCCGGCCGGGCCGCTGCGCCCGGACGGCCGCGCTCCCGAGTGCCGTCCGGCCCTTTTGGTCCCCTCGGCTCAGTCCTTGCTGCCGTCCAGGATCACCCGTGCCACCAGCGCCGGATCGTCGTTCATCGGGCAGTGGCCGCAGCCGGGGAGGCGGATCAGGCGGGCGTGGGGGATCGTCTGCCGGGCGCGGACGCCCTGGCGGCGCAGGAGGAGGCGGTCCCTGGTGCCCCAGGCGACCGTGACCGGCAGGCCGGGGAGGGGGTCGGTGAAGCGGACCGCGTTGCCGGCGCGGAGGGTGGCCTCGAAGCCCGTGGCCTCCGCCAGCGCCCGGGTCTCGGCCACCACGGCCTCGGGGGCCCGGCGGGCGGGGCGGGCGTAGATGGTGCTCACCAGCGCCGTGCGGCCCGCCGCGCTGCGGCTGAGCCGTTCCACCAGGGGCACCGGCAGCCGCTGGGCGATGCCCCGCATCGCGAGCAGCGTGCCGAAGGCGTACCGCCGCTCCGCCTCCGTCCAGAACCCGGCGGGGGAGAGGGCCGTGACGGACCGTACGAGCTTCTCGCGGCCCAGCTCCAGCGCGAGCAGGCCGCCCAGCGAGTTGCCGGCGATGTGCGGACGGTCCAGTTCCAGCGTCTCGAACAGGGTGCCCAGCACCGCGCTCGTCGTGGGCAGGTCGTAGGCGAGGGCGGGCGGCAGCGCGGGGGACGCGCCGAAGCCCGGCAGGTCGACCGTGATCACCTCGCGCTCGGTGGCGAGGATGTCCACCACCGGGTCCCAGGCCTGCCGGTGGTGCCCGATGCCGTGCAGCAGGACCAGCGGCTCGCCGCGCCCCACGCGCGCGCAGGACACGGCCACGTCCTCGGGGCCGCGCGGGGTCGGGATGGTGAAGGAGACGGTGGCGGACATGAGTGCTCCTCGGCTCGGCTGCTGACGGACGCCGTAGACAGCTTGTCAGCAATTGCTACCGACAGGTAGCCCCGGGGTGCGGGCCATGACAGCCATGCCACCGGACCGACGTCAACCCGCCAGCCGCACCTCGATGTTGAAGTCCTCGTGCCCGAACACCCTCGACAACCGCACCCGCAGCGGCAGATACATCTCCGTCGCCCGCGCCACCGCGATACCCCCCAGGTCCAGCACCCGCCCGGTCGGCCACCCCAACTCGCCCAGCATGGCCGTCACCCGCTCCTTCGCGACCGCGTCCTCCCCGCACACGAACATGTGGTGCTCGCCCGGCACCCGCCCCGGGTCCACCATCACCTTGAAGCTGACGGTGTTCAGCGTCTTGACCACCCGCGCCCCGGGGAACGCCCGCTGGATCCGCTCGCCCATGCTGTCCGACTCCACGGGGTCGAGCCGCGGCACCCCTTCCTCGAAGGCCAGCGGGTTGCAGACGTCGACCAGGACCTTGCCGTCCAGGTGCGCCGCGCCCGCCGCGCGCAGCGCGTCCAGCGCCACCCGCCCGCTCACCGCGTTCACCACCACCTCGCCCGCCTCCGCCGCCTGCGCGAAGGTCCCCGCGCGCGCCCGGCCCGCCGCCGCCGTCGCCCACTCCCGCGCCACCGGATTGTCCGCGGTCCGCGACCCCAGCGTCACCTCGTGCCCCAGCTCCATTAGCCGCCCGGCCAGCGCCCGGCCCACCTCGCCCGTGCCCAGAACCCCGTACCGCATCGCAAACCTCCGGCTCCCGGCCGCCGGCCCCCGGCGGTCCGCGCGGTCATTGTGGTCCGGCACGCGCACGCGCGCCGAGATTCCGGGTGGACAGCGCCGGGGCGTGTCGGATGGGATGAGGTCATGACCGCCGACCCCGCGACCGACGTCTTCGAGGAGCACCGGACCCTGCTCACCGGCGTCGCCTACCGCATGCTGGGCCGGGTCGCCGACGCCGAGGACGTGGTCCAGGACACCTGGCTGCGCTGGGCCCGCGCCGACCGCGCGGAGATCCGCGAGCCCCGCGCCTACCTGGTGCGGATCACCACCCGCCTGGCCATCGACCGGCTGCGCCAGGTGCGCTCGCGCGCCGAGTCGTACGTCGGACCGTGGCTGCCGGAGCCGTACCTCACCGAGTACGGCGACGTCGCCCCCGACGCCGCCGACCGGGCGGTCCTCGCCGACACCGTCTCCCTGGCCGTCCTGGTCGTCCTGGAGTCGCTGTCCCCCCTGGAACGCGCCGTGTTCGTGCTGCGGGAGGCGTTCGGCTTCCCGTTCGCCGAGATCGCGGCCCTGCTCGACCGCGGCGAACCGGCGGTACGGCAACTCGCCGGTCGGGCCCGCCGGCACGTGGCGGAGCGGCGGCCGCGCTACGACGTCGACGCCGACCGGCGCCGCGAGTTGACGGAGCGTTTCCTCCGCGCCGCGTCCGGGGGCGACCTGGACGGGCTGATGTCGGTGCTCGCCCCGGACGTCCGCCTGGTCTCCGACGGCGGCGGCAAGGCCAAGGCGGCCCTGCGGATCATGCACAGCGCCGACAAGGTCGCCCGCTTCCTGGCCGCCGTCGCCCCCGCCGCGGTACCGGACTTCTCCGTGCGGCTGCTGGAGGCCAACGGCGGCCCGGCCGTCCTGGTCCTGTCCGGCGGCAAGCCCGACAGCCTCTTCCAACTCGACGCCGCCCAGGGCCGCGTGACGTCCGTCTACATCCAGCGCAACCCCGACAAGCTGCGCCATCTGGCCGACGACTGAACCCGGCCGTCCGGCACCGCCCCCGTCCCGCGACGGGGGCTTTGCCGTGATGTCACCCGGAACACCGCGTACGAACGGCTCGTGAACGCTCCGCTGCGGCCCCCCTGCGCACGGGCCCGGGGATCGAGGATTGGTCTTGACCAAGGATGTCGGCCGTCCTATGGTCGCAGATAAGTGCAACAACCTTTAATAAACAAGGGCGCTAAAAACCGCCGGACCACGGCTCTTGCGGAGGACAGGGTGGGGACCACGCAGCTGGATTCGGTGCAGGAACCGAAGTACTGGCATCTCAAGACCGTGCTCAGCGAGGCACTGGACTCCGAGTTCTCCGTCGGCGAGATCCTGCCCAACGAGCGGGACCTCGCCGCCCGCTTCGGCGTGGCCCGCGCCACGCTCCGCCAGGCCCTCGAACAGCTTGAGCTGGAGGGCCGGTTGCAGCGCCGCCGGGGCGTCGGCACCACCGTCGCGCCCCCGCGCGTGGGCGTGGCCGTCGGCGGCGAACAGCACGCGTGGCCCGGCGCCGCCGGGGACGCCTGGCAGGCCGTCGACTGCGTCCAGGAGGCGCTGCCCGCGGCCGTCGTCACCGCGCTGGAGACCGGCCCGGACGAGCTCGTGCACACCGTGCGCCGCTCCCGGACGTCGGGCGGCCAGCGGGTCGCCACCGAACTCCTCTACATCCCGGCCGCCTCGGTGCCCGGCCTCACCGCGATCGACGCGCCCTTCGGCGCGGCCCGCGCGCGTGCGGTGCTGCGCGAGCTGCACCACCTGGAGCTGGAGGGCCAGGACCGCGCCGTCGAACTGGGCTCGGCCCGCGCGGACGACGCCCGGGAGCTGGACCGGCTCCCCGGTTCGCCCGTCCTCGTCGTCACCACCCGCTTCCTCGCCGAGGGCCGCACCGCCGCCCTCTCCGTGGCGACCTACCGCGCCGACACCTGCCGGCTGACCTTCGGCGACACCGCGGGCGTGGAGATCCACCACGACCCCGCCCAGCGGGCCTCCTGACCCGCCCGCGCGCCCCGGAACCGCACCGGGGCGCGCCGGTACGGCACCACGCCGTCCACCGCGCGGCGCTCCTATGATTTCGGCGACCACGCACCGCGAGGAGGCCGCCCGCCATGAGCCGCGTCCAGCCCACAGCAGGGGTACCGGCGTACGAGGAGCCGCACGTCCCGGTGCCCGGCGGCGAGCTGGCCGTACTGCGCTGGCCCGCCGCCGATCCCGGCGCCCCCGTGGTGCTGGCCCTGCACGGCATCACCGGCAACGGCCTGTCCTGGGGCCGGGTCGCCCACCACCTGGCCGGCCGCGTCACCCTGCTGGCCCCCGATCTGCGCGGCCGGGGCCGCAGCGGACACCTGCCCGGCCCGTACGGCATCGCGGCGCACGCCGACGACATGGCCGCCGTGGCCAGGGAGCTGGCGCCCGGCCCGGTGGTGCTCACCGGCCACTCCATGGGCGCCGCCACCGCCGTGCTGACCGCGGTGCGCCACCCGGGCCTGCCGTCCGCGCTGCTGCTCGTCGACGGCGGCGTGCCCTTCCCCGTGCCGGCCGGACTTGCACCCGACGAGGTGATCGACGCGGTGCTCGGCCCGGCCATGAGCCGCCTGTCGATGACGTTCGCGGACCGTGCCGCCTACCGGGCGTTCTGGCAGCGCCACCCGGGCTTCGCCGGCGCCTGGTCGCCCTGGGTGGACGCCTACCTCCAGCGCGATCTCGTGGGCGTCGAACCCGAGTTGCGCTCCTCCTGCGCGATCGAGGCGGTCCGCGTCGACGGCATCGACCAGCTCGGCGCGGAGATGGCCGGCGTGATCCACCGACTGCCCCTCCCCGCCCGGCTGCTCTGGGCCGAACGCGGCCTGATGAACGAGCCGCAGGGCCTGTACGACGAGCACCGCCTCGCCGCCGCGAAGCTCGACCCCGAGCGGGTCCACCCCCGCCACGTCCCCGGCACCAACCACTACACGATCCTCACGGGCGACGACGGCGCCCGGACCGTGGCCGGCCAACTGCTGGCCGCGGCGGGCGTCGCGGCCCCGTAGCGGAGCCCGGCGAGGACCCCGAGCGCCGTCAGCGGCGCGCCGTCACCGTGCCCTCCACCGCGAACAGCTGCTCCTCCACATGGTCCAGGGCCAGCCGCAGCGCCCCCGTGGCCACGACCGCCTCGCCCAGCAGGGACAGCGCCACCCGGGGCGGCCGCAGACAGTAGCGGTCGAGTTCACGGCGCAGCGGCTCCAGCACGCCGTCCAGCCCGGCCGCCCAGCCACCGATCACGACCAGCTCCGGATCGAGCGCCAGCACCAGCGCGGCCACGTCGTGCACCAGCCGCTGGATGAACCGCTCCACGGCCGCCCGCGCCCGCAGATCGCCCTCCCGGGCCAGCGCGAACACCTTGGCCACCGCCTGCTCGTCCAGCGGGTGCAACGGCTCGTCGGTGGTGGACAGCAGCGTCTCCGGCGTGGCCTCCCGGCCCAGCAGGTGCAGCGCCCCGATCTCCCCGGCCGCCCCGCCGAAACCGCGGTGCAGCCGGCCGCCGATCAGCGCACCCGCCCCGGGGCTCAGCCCGGCCAGCACGAACACCACGTCGTCCGTCTCGTCCGCCGCGCCCTTCCAGTGCTCGGCGACCGCCGCCGCGTTGGCGTCGTTCTCCACCAGCACCGGACACTTGAAGGAACGGCTCAGCCGCTCGCCGAGGTTGAGGCCCGTCCACTGCGGCAGCGCCGTGCTCAGCCGCACCGTGCCGTCGGCCGCCACGATGCCCGGCGTGCCCACGCCGACCGCGCGCAGCGAGTCACGGGGAACCCCGCAGCGCCGCAGCAGCTCGGCGGCCGTGCCCCGCAGCCGGTCCAGGCGCTCGTCCGCCGAGGCCGCCTCGCCGACCTCCTTGGCCTGCCGGCCCAGCACCCGCCCGTCCAGGTCGGACAGCAGCGCCGCGACCCGGTGCGGGCCGACCTCCAGGCCCAGCAGATGCCCCGCCTCGGCACGGAAGCGGAACCGGCGGGCCGGGCGCCCCTGCCGACGCGCGATCCCCTCGTCGGCGGCCCGTTCCACCACCAGCCCGGCCTCGATCAGCCCCTCGACCACGCCCTCGACCGTGGGCCGGGACAGTCCGGTGACCCGGGCGATCTCGGTGAGCGTCGCGCAGTCCGTGGCCCGCAGCGCGTGCAGCACCACCGCGGAGTTGATCCTTCGCAGCAGCGAGGGATCGCCGCCGGTCAGCTGCCCCACCGTCCGTCCTCCCAGCTCGCGGGCGTGTTGGCCGGATCGTACTCGGCCTGCTGCGCCCCGGCGAGCGCCGGGTTCGGCCGGAGTGGGACACGCGGCTCAGCGCGGCTCCACGAACCCCGATTCGTACGCGGCGATCACCGCCTGTGTCCGGTCGCGCGCGCCGAGCTTGGCCAGGACGCCGCTCACATGCGACTTGACCGTCTCCGTGCCCACCACCAGCCGGGCGGCGATCTCCGCGTTGGACAGCCCGCGCGCCATGAGCCGCAGCACCGCCGCCTCCCGCTCGGTCAGCCGCGCCCGGTCCAGGACGGCACGCGCGGACCGGTCGCCGCCGTCGCCGTACCGCTCGGCGAGGCGTCGTACCGAGGCGGGGAACAGCAGCGACTCGCCCTCGGCGACCAGCCGCACCGCGTGCACGATCTCGGCGGGCCGGGCCCGCTTCAGCAGGAACCCGTCGGCGCCCGCGCGCAGCGCCTCATACACGTACTCGTCGTCCTCGAAGGTGGTCACCACGAGGATCTTCGGCGGGTCGGGCACGGTGCGCAGCACCGCGCGCGTGGCCTCGATGCCGTCCAGCAGCGGCATCCGTACGTCCATGGCCACGACGTCGGGCCGCAGCCGGCGCACCAGCGGGATCACCGCGGCCCCGTCCGCGGCCTCGCCCACCACCTCGATGTCGGCCTGTGCGTCGAGGACGGCCCGCAGCCCCGCGCGGACCAGGGGTTCGTCGTCGACGAGGAGTACGGTGACCGGCATCCGGCCAGCCTAGGGCCTCTCTTACGGATCTTGTACCGTGCGCTGAACCAATCCGACGGCCCCCCGGCACCGGCCGGTCGGGCTCGGGGCGGTTTTGCCCGCGCGCCCGGCTCAGCCCAGCGGCAGTTCCACCCGCACCAGCCACTCGCCCTTCTCCGGGCCGGTGCGCGCGCTGCCGCCGAGCAGCGCGGCCCGCTCCCGTATGCCCCGCAGCCCGCTGCCCCGGCCGGGGCCGGGTATCGGCTCCGGCAGCGCGTTGCGCACCCGGAGCAGCAGCCGGTCGTCCGTGACCGCGACCCGGACCCGCACGGGGACCGCGCCCGCGTGCCGCAGCACGTTCGTCAGCGCCTCCTGGAGGATGCGGTAGCCCTCGCGCGAGACCGGCCCCGGCACCGCCGCGACCGGCCCCGACACCTCGGCGTCCACCGTCGCCCCCGAGGCCCGCGCCGACTCCAGGAGCCGGTCCGCGTCGGCCAGGGTGGGCCGGGCGCTCGCCGACTGCCCGGACTCGCGCAGCACCCCCAGCACCCGCTCCAGGTCGGCGAGCGCGGCCCGGCCGGTCTCCTCGATCGCGCCGAGCGCCCGGTCGGTGAACTCCGGATCGCCCGCCGCGCGCGCCGCACCCGCCTGCACCACCGCCACCGTCAGCGCATGCCCGATCGAGTCGTGCAACTCCCGCGCGATCCGGGTGCGTTCGAGCAGCCGCTCGGTGCGCTCCTCCAGGGCGGCCAGCCGCTCGGCGGCCGACGGCCCCAGCAGACGCCGCGCGCACACCGTGATCAGCGCGCCCAGGCCGACGACCGCGCCGTACAGGACGAGCAGGGGAACCGGCGCCAGCAGGGCCCAGCCGCGGGACGGCGGCAGCCGGTCCAGCAGCGGCAGCCCGGACGGCGCGCGCCCCCACGCGCACCGCGCCAGCTCGACCGCGGCCATGAGCGGCCACACCGTGGCGAAGCAGGCCATCCAGCCGAGCACCCAGCGCAGCTCCAGCCACCCCACCGTGCGCAGCCGGTCGCGCCAGTTCGCCGACGGAGCCTCGGATATGCCCGACTCCCGGGCACCGGGCGTCAGCAACCACCGCGCCTGCACCCCCTCGCCCAACCGCACCGCGGGCAGCAGACCGAGCGGGACGAGCACCACGGCGGGCACCCAGGGGCGCGAGGGATCGATGAAGAGCCACAGGCTCTCCATCAGCATGGGCACCCACAGATGCAGCAGTCGCGTGTACGTCGTCCCGCGCAGCAACGGGCGCAGGAGGCGGACCATGCGCACATCCTCGCACCCGCCACCGACAACGGGCCTCCCCCGCACGGGGGAGACGGACCCCACCGGCGGGGGAGGCGCCAACTGCCGCCGCCCACCAGGCTGCAGCCATGACCAGCATCGACGTACGCGACCTCACCAAGGAGTACGGCGCCCGGCGGGCCGTGGACCATCTGACCTTCAGCGTCCGCCCCGGCCGCGTCACCGGGTTCCTCGGGCCCAACGGCGCGGGCAAGTCCACCACCATGCGCCTCGTCCTCGGCCTGGACCGCCCCACCTCGGGCACCGCCACCATCGGCGGCCTGGCGTACGCCGCGCTGCGCGACCCGCTGCGCCGGGTGGGCGCCCTGCTGGACGCCGGGGCCGCGCACGGCTCCCGCACCGCCCGCGACCACCTGCGGGCCCTCGCGGCGAGCAACCGCGTCCCCGGGCGGCGCGTCGACGAGGTACTGGCGCGCACCGGCCTCGCCGAGGTGGCCCGGCGCCGGGTGGGCACCTACTCGCTCGGCATGCGCCAGCGGCTCGGCATCGCCGCGGCCCTGCTGGGCGATCCCGAGGTGATCCTCCTGGACGAGCCCGCCAACGGACTCGACCCCGAGGGCATCGTCTGGATCCGCACCCTGCTGCGCGACCTCGCCGCCGACGGCCGTACCGTCCTGGTCTCCAGCCATCTGATGAACGAGACCGCCGCCTTCGCCGACCACCTGGTGATCCTCGGCCGCGGCCGGCTCCTCGCCGACACCCCCGTCCAGGAGTTCATCGACGCCCGCGTCCAGCCCGAGGTCAGGGTCCGCAGCACCGACACCGGCGCGCTCGGCGACCTGCTCGCCCGGCACGGCCACGACGCCACCCGGCACCCGGACGGCGCCTGGACGGTACGGCACACCCGCGCCGAGGACCTCGGCCGCCTGCTGGCCGAGGCGGGCGTGCCCGTCCTGGAACTGGCCGCCCGCGAAGGCACCCTGGAGCAGGCCTACCTCGATCTGACCGCCGCCGAAGCCGAGTTCACCGCCCAGCCCCAGGAGGCCTGACCATGCCGTTCACCCCGGTCCTGCGCGCCGAGCTGATCAAGATCCGCACCCTGCGCTCGCTCGTCGGCTCCCTGGCCGCGATCGTCGTCGTCACGGCCGCCTTCTCCGCGCTCGCCTCGGCCTCCCCCGACCAGAACGACCCCGACCCGCTGTTCTCGGCGTTCTTCGGCGTCAGCTTCGGACAGATCGCCGCCATCGCCTTCGGCACGACGGCCGTGGCGGCGGAGTTCCGGGGCGGTGCGCTCCGGCTGACGCTGTCGGCCACCCCGGACCGGCCGCGCTGGTTCGCCGCCAAGGCCACCGCGATCGCCCTGCCGGCGCTCGCCGCCGGACTGCTCACCGGAGTGGTCACGCTGCTGGTCGGCAAGGCCGTCCTCGGTGCCGACGGTCCGACCTGGGCCCAGGGGCTGCGCGGCGCCGTCGGCTGCGCCCTCCAGCTCACGCTGATGGCGCTGTTCGCCGCGGGCCTCACCGCCGTGCTGCGCAGCGGTGTCGCGACCCTGTCGATCCTGATCCCGTTCCTGCTGATCGTGTCCTTCGTGATCGGCGACATGTCCTCGGGCGTCGCCGACCTCCTGCCCGACCGCGCCGGGCAGGTCGTCCTGCACAGCACCTGGGACGGTCCTCTCGGCCCCTGGACCGGCCTCGCGGTCTGCGCCCTGTGGGCGGCGGCGGCCCTGCTCGCGGGCGGCTGGACCCTGCACCGCAGGGACGCCTGAGCTACTTCTCGGCGGCCGCCCGCAGCCGCCCGAACTCCTCCGCCATCGTCGCCGCCGTCCAATGGGCGTTCAGGCCGCTGGGGTTGGGCAGGACCCAGATCCGGGTGTCCCCGATGGTCCGCTCCTGCGGCCCCACCTTGGCGGCGCGGTCGGCGAAGGCGGCGCGGTACGCGGTCACCCCGACCACCGCGAGCCACCGCGGTTCGAGGCGTCCTACCTTCTCGGTGAGCAGCCGGCCGCCCTCGGTGTACTCCTCGGCGGTCAGCTCGTCGGCCCGCGCGGTCGCGCGGGCCACGACATTGGTGATGCCGAGGCCGTACGACAGCAGTTCCCGCTGCTCGGCCGGCTTCAGCAGCCTCGGGGTGAAGCCGGACAGGTGCAGCACCGGCCAGAACCGGTTGCCGGGGCGGGCGAAGTGGTGGCCGGTGGCCGCCGTCAGCAGGCCGGGGTTGATGCCACAGAAGAGCACCCGCAGGCCGCCCGCGACCACGTCGGGGACGAGGCGGTCGCGGGCGGCCTCCAGGTCCGCCTTGGTGGGACGCGTGGTCAGAGGATCGCTCCGGGGGTGTAGCCGGCGGCCTCCGGGCGCTGCTTGACGATCTCCTCGATCCGGCCGACGACCACGGCGACCTGGTCGGCCGCGGCGCCCGTGAAGGACAGCTTGTCCGCCATCAGCGCGGCGAGCTGGGCACGGTCCAGCGGGAGGCGCTCGTCGGCGGCGAGCTTGTCCAGCAGGTCGTTGCGCTCGGCGCCCTGCTCGCGCATGGCGAGCGCGGTGGCGACGGCGTTCTCCTTGATCGCCTCGTGCGCCACCTCGCGGCCGACCCCGGCGCGCACCGCGCCCATCAGCACCTTGGTGGTGGCGAGGAACGGCAGGTAGCGGTCCAGCTCGCGGGCGATGACGGCGGGGAACGCGCCGAACTCGTCGAGGACGGTCAGGAAGGTCTCCAGCAGGCCGTCCAGCGCGAAGAACGCGTCCGGGAGCGCGACCCGGCGCACCACGGAGCAGGACACGTCGCCCTCGTTCCACTGGTCGCCCGCCAGCTCGCCGGTCATCGAGGCGTAGCCGCGCAGGATCACCATCAGGCCGTTGACGCGCTCGCAGGAGCGGGTGTTCATCTTGTGCGGCATCGCCGAGGAACCGACCTGGCCGGGCTTGAAGCCCTCGGTGACCAGCTCGTTGCCGGCCATCAGCCGGATCGTCTTGGCCAGCGAGGACGGCGCCGCCGCGAGCTGCACCAGCGCGGTGACGGCCTCGTAGTCCAGCGAGCGCGGGTAGACCTGGCCGACCGAGGTGAACGCCTGGGAGAAGCCCAGGTGGGAGGCGATTCGCTGCTCCAGCTCGGCGAGCTTCGAGGCGTCGCCGCCCAGCAGGTCGAGCATGTCCTGCGCGGTGCCGACCGGGCCCTTGATGCCGCGCAGCGGGTAGCGGGCGAGCAGCTCCTCGACGCGGCCGTAGGCCACGAGCAGCTCGTCGGCGGCGGTCGCGAAGCGCTTGCCGAGGGTGGTGGCCTGGGCGGCCACGTTGTGCGAGCGGCCGGCCATGACCAGCTCGGCGTACTCGCCGGCCAGCTTGCCGAGGCGGGCGAGGACGGCCACCGAGCGGTCGCGCATCAGCTCCAGGGAGAGCCGGATCTGCAGCTGCTCGACGTTCTCCGTGAGGTCACGGGAGGTCATGCCCTTGTGCACGTGCTCGTGCCCGGCGAGGGCGTTGAACTCCTCGATCCGCGCCTTCACATCGTGCCGGGTGACCTTCTCGCGCTCGGCGATCGAGGCCAGGTCGACGGTGTCGAGAACGCGCTCGTAGTCGGCGATCGCCTCGTCCGGCACCTCGATGCCGAGGTCCTTCTGCGCCCGCAGCACGGCGAGCCAGAGCTGCCGCTCCAGCTTCACCTTCTGCTCGGGCGACCAGAGCGTGGCGAGCTGGGCGGAGGCGTAGCGTCCGGCGAGGACGTTGGGGATGCGGGGCTTGGCGGGCGCAGAAGTCACGTGTCCAGATTCTACTGGCGGTTTGTGCAGGTCGACGCCAGGGCCCCGCTCGTCGGAAGCTACAAGAGCGTGGGGCCGCGTCTCGTGCGTCTACCGCACGTGGTGGTACCAGCATCGGTGCACCACAGGTTCGACGCCCAGCACGGCGGCGCCCGCGATCGTACCGACGAGCAGGGCGGCCCCACCTCCGCCGGTGAGGACCGCGCCGAGGCAGGCGGCGGCGACGACGAGCGGGCGCAGCAGGGTGAGCGGGCCGAGGCCGACCACGATCGCGAGGGTGCCGGCGCGAAACGGCAGGGTGAGGTAGGCGGCGAGCAGGAGCAGTACGGCGGCGGCGTAGACGGTGAGCGGGATCAGGTAGCCGAGGCCGCCTGCGGTCAGCGCCTCGTAGGTCCGTGCCGCATCGCGGGTGGTCAGCAGCAGGAGGGCGGCCAGCGCGGGGGCGAGCAGCAGGACGGCTCCGACGGCCAGCCCGCGCAGGGCGGCCCGGATGGTGGCCCGTTGCTTACGGATGCGGGCGTCGCTGCCGGCATAGGCGCGGAAGCCGCTGAACGCCGCGTCGACCAGACCGAGGAGTACGAGCGGTATGGCGGGCGTCATCGGGTGGCCTCGGCGAGGTGCTCCGGGCCGACCATGCGGCGTGCGTCCCGCCCGAGGGCTCGGCGAAGCGGCGCCTCCAGGTGCGGGCGCACCCCGATGACCGGACGCAACGTGGTGCAGAACGGGTTCGCCGTGCCGCGCGGCTCGTACAGCAGGGCGCGGATGCCGGGTACCGCGGCGGCCCGCAGCAGTGTCTCGTCGCTGTGCGCGCGCAGTGCGGAGACGACGCCGTCGTGACGGCCGAGGGGGTTGCGCATCCGGGCACGGTGGAAGACCCAGGCGCCGATGGGCGCGAGACGGGTCGCGGCGATGTCGAAGTGGCAGAAGGCATGCGCCGGTGAGGCGGCCTGGGCCTGGAAGAACTCGGCCAGGGCGGGACCACGGAAGTGATGCAGCACGCCGGTGGAGACGTAGAGGGTCGCGGCCTCCGGCAGGTCGAAGGCGTTTCCATGGACGAAACGGCACGTGAGCCCCTCGGCGCGGGCAAGGCGATCCGCCTCGCCGACCAGCGTGGCGTCGAGGTCGACCCCGACCAGCTCGACGTCCGCGCCGAGGGCGTTGGTACTCGCCAGCCAGCGGACCAGGTAGCCCAGGCCGCAACCGACGTCGACCAGGCGGTACGGGCCGCTCTGCCCGGTGGCCGACCGGATCGCGGTGAGGAGCGGACCGAGCAGGTGGACCAGGCGGTCGCCGATCCGTAGCTCCTCGCTGAGGCGCTGGAGCTCGGTGTGCACGCTGATGAGCAGGCGGTCCACGGCGTACGGGTCGAGTACGCCGTCCTGGTCCGCGGGCAGCCCGGCGACGATCCTGGCCGCGCGCTCGTCCCCGCTCTCGCGCAGCCGCTGGATCACCTCGGCGCGCCGGACCGGGAGCCGGTGGCCGCCGCGCGGATCCACCGCCGTGATCAGGTCGGAAATCTCAAGCCGGTCCACGAGGCAGCACCCTACGGCCGCGGGAACCGGAGGGTGGACGGAGTTCGGAATCCGGCGGGCGACGAACAGCACGCTCCCGTTGGAGTGAGGAATTCGGCTCGGGCCCGGGTCAGGGTCCCACCTGTCGCCAGTCCGTCACAGGGCCGGGGTCCGTGTGGTCCACGGGGGTGATCCAGAAGGCTTGGCCCAGCTGGGCGCTGACGTGGGCGCCGGTGCGGCCGTCCCCGGAGGAGCGGCCGGTCAGCCGCCTGCCGATCCAGGGCAGCAGGTGCTGCCGGGTGAACCGGAGGTCCGCCACCCGGCGGCTCAGCCACGCCGGCGGCGCGGTGGCCGGCATCGGCACCCGCCACTCGGTGTCCTCGGGCGCGTAGCCGAGCGTCTGCCAGACCGCCTCGGCCACCCGGCGGTGCCCCTCGGCCGTCAGATGCAGCCGGTCCACGTCCCACAGCCGGGGATCGCCGAGCGCGGGGGCGCCGTACAGGTCGACCACCAGGGCGCCGTGCTCGGCGGCCAGCTCGTCCACGGTGGCGTACAGCTCCTCCATACGCGGCCGGAACCGCTCCAGGACCGGGCCCTGGCGGCCGGGGCTGCGCATCAGCACCAGCCGCTTGCAGGAGGGGGCCAGCCGCTCCACCGCCTCGGTCAGCAGCCCGCGCACCCTGCCCATGTCGCACTTGGGCCGCAGGGCGTCGTTGAGCCCGCCGACCAGGGTCACCACGTCGGCGTTCATGGCGGCGGCCAGGCCCACCTGCTCGTCGACGATCTGCCCGATCAGCTTGCCGCGCACGGCGAGGTTGGCGTACCGGAAGTCCGGGGTGCCCGCCGCCATCCGCGAGGCGAGCACGTCGGCCCAGCCCCGGTAGGAGCCGTCGGGCAGCAGGTCCGACATGCCCTCGGTGAAGGAGTCGCCGATCGCGACCAGGCTGGTGTACGGGGGAGGAGTGGGATTCGTCTGCATGGCGGAAGCGATGGTATCCCGGCTCCATACCCGCCGGTCGGTCGGTGTGCGCAACCAGCGCGGGCGCGGGGGAAGCGCCTGCTCAGGCGGGCTGCCCGAACAACTCCCGCAGCACGTCCTCCATGGTCACGAGCCCGGCCAGCCGGCCGTCGTCGCCCAGTACGGCGGCCACGTGGGTGCGGCTGCCCCGCATCGCGGTGAGCACGTCGTCCAGCGGGGTGTCCGCCCGCACGCGGGCGATGGGCCGCATGTCGCCCAGCTCGAACGCCAGGTGCCGCGGCGCGGCGTCCAGCGCGTCCTTGACGTGCAGGTACCCCACGATCCGGCGGCCCGCGTCGACCACCGGGAACCGGGAGAACCCCGACTCGGCCGACAGCCGCTCCAACTGCTCCGGGGTGACGCCCACCCGCGCGTACACCACCCGCGCCAGCGGCACCACCACGTCCCGCACCGGGCGGCTGCCCAGCTCCAGGGCGTCGTGCAGCCGCTCCTGCGCCCGGTCGTCGATCAGGCCCGCCTCGCTCGCGTCCTTGACGATCTCGGCGAGTTCGGTGTCCGTGAAGGTCGCCGCGACCTCGTCCCTCGCCTGCACCCGCAGCAGCCTCAGCAGCCCGCTGGCGAAGGCGTTCACCGTGAAGATCACCGGGCGCAGCGCGCGGGACAGCGCGACCAGCGGCGGCCCGAGCAGCAGCGCCGCGCGCACCGGCTCCGCGAGCGAGATGTTCTTGGGCACCATCTCGCCCAGCAGCATGTGCAGATAGGTCGCGAGGGTCAGCGCGATCACGAACGAGACGGCCTGGCCCGCGCCCGGCGGCACACCCACCGCGTGGAACAGCGGCTCCAGCAGGTGCGCGATGGCCGGCTCGGCGACCACACCCAGGACCAGCGTGCACAGGGTGATGCCGAGCTGGGCGGCGGCCAGCAGCGCGGAGACGTGCTCCAGCGCCCACAGCACGCTCTTCGCCCGCCGGTCGCCCTCCTGCGCGAGGGGCTCGATCTGCGAGCGGCGCACCGAGATCAGCGCGAACTCGCCGGCCACGAAGAAGGCGTTGACCACGAGGGTGGCCAGGCCGATCAGCAGCTGCACGGTGGTCATCGCGCCCTCCTCGCCGGCCTGCCGCCGCGCTCGTCGTCCAGGGGCGCGTGCAGCAGCACCCGGGCGGCGCGCCGGCCGGAGGCGTCGACCACGTCCAGCCGCCAGCCCGCGATCTCGACCCGGTCGCCCACCTCGGGTATCCGGCCCAGCTCGGTGGCGACCAGCCCGGCCAGGGTCTCGTACGGCCCGTCGGGCGCCCGCAGTCCGACGCGCGCGAGCTGGTCGGTGCGGGCCGCGCCGCCGGCCGAGTACAGGGCCCGGCCGCCCTCGTCCGCGCCGGCCGGGGCGATGTCGGGCGTCTCGTGCGGGTCGTGTTCGTCGCGCACCTCGCCGACGACCTCCTCGACGATGTCCTCCACGGTCGCCACGCCCGCCGTGCCGCCGTACTCGTCTATGACGACGGCCATGGTCCGGCGGCCGGACAGCCGGTCGAGGAGCCGGTCGACGGTGAGGGACTCGGGCACCAGCAGCGGCTCCCGCATCAGATGGGAGATGCGGCGGTGGCGGCGGTGCTCGGCGGGCACCGCCAGGACGTCCTTGATGTGGACGGTGCCGACGACGGAGTCGAGGCTGCCGCGGAAGACCGGGAAGCGGGACAGGCCCGTCGCCCGGGTCGCGTTCGCCACGTCCTCGCAGGTCGCCTGCTCCTCCAGGGCGATGACCTGGACGCGCGGGGTCATCACGTTCTCCGCCGTCAGGTCGGCCAGGTTCAGTGTGCGCACGAACAGCTCGGCGGTGTCCGCCTCCAGCGCGCCCGCCTTGGCGGAGTGCCGGGCGAGCGCGGCCAGCTCCTGCGGCCCGCGCGCGGAGGCCAGCTCCTCGGCGGGTTCGAGGCCGAGCCGGCGTACGACGTGGTTGGCCGTGTTGTTCAGCTGGGCGATGAAGGGCCGGAAGGCGGCGCTGAACCAGCGCTGCGGGGTGCCCACCCGTTTGGCGACGGCCAGCGGCGAGGAGATCGCCCAGTTCTTGGGCACCAGCTCGCCGACGACCATCAGGAACACCGTGGACAGCGCGGTGCCGAGCACCAGCGCCGCCGAGCGCGCCGCACCGCCCGAAAGCCCCAGCGCCCGCAACGGTCCGGCGAGCAGCTTGGCGACCGAGGGCTCGGCGAGCATGCCGACGACCAGGTTGGTGACGGTGATGCCGAGCTGGGCGCCGGAGAGCTGGAACGTCAGGTTCCGTACGGCCTTCAGCGCGCCCGCGGCACCCCGCTCGCCGCGCCGGGCGGCCCGCTCCAGCTCGCCGCGCTCGACCGTGGTCAGCGAGAACTCGGCCGCCACGAACGCGCCGCAGGCCAGCGACAGCAGGATCGCCACCAGAAGGAGCAGCACTTCCGTCATCGGGTCACCCCCGTCCCATGATCGGACAGGGGACGGCGGGATGCTCGGTGTCGCGGGCCGGGGGGCTCGCCCATGGGGGGACGCTCACTACCTTTCACAGAGGGCCGAGTGCTCCCTCAAGGGTAAAGGATGGGCAAAGCAATCCCCTGGGTTTCCGGAGCGGTCAGCCGGTGAGCGGTTTCACCCAGCGCCGCCACTGCTCCTCGGGCCCGTACCCGGCCGAGCTCCACGCGTGCTGCGCCCGCTCGTTGCGCACCAGCACCATCGCGTCGGCGCGCCGCCCGCCGAGGCGTCCGAAGCGCTCCTCGGCGGCGGCCAGCAGGGCCGTGGCGATGCCCTGGCGGCGCCGCTCGGGAGCCACCGCGAGCCGGTACAGATGGCAGCGCCAGCCGTCGAAGCCCGCGATCACGGTGCCGACCAGCTCACCGCCCCGCTCCGCCAGGATCAGCGCCTGCGGATCGCGCTCCACCAGGCGCTCCACCCCGGCGCGGTCGTCGCTGATGCTGGTGCCCTCGGCGGCCGTCCGCCAGAAGGCGAGCACGGCGTCGAGGTCATCGGGGGCGGCGGGACGTACGCGCAACTCGTTCATGCGGCCACCCTGCGCGCGGCCGCGCCCCGCGCGCCGGGGTTTTCATCATGCGGACCGTGCGCGCAGCCGCTCGATCACCGGCGCGAACTCCTCAAGCTGGGGCTCCAGGACGGTCAGGTTGGTGAACCCGTACCGCTCGCGCTGCGCCTCGACCTTCGCCACGACGTCCTCCAGCGGACCCACCAGGATCGTGGGCAGCGCCAGGGCGTCGTCCAGGGTGAGCCCCGGGTGCCGTCCCAGCAGCGGCTTGAGCGCCGGCTCCGGATCGTCGGTGACGGTGACGAGCTGGAGCAGCAGGTTCAGCTCGGCGGGCTCCGCGCGGCCTGCCGCCAGCTCCCGGTAGCGCCCCACCCGCTCGTCCAGCTCGTCGGCGGTGAGCGGTTCGAGCGACGACGTGGTCCCCGGCCGGACGGCCGAGAAGGCCGCGATGTCGGCGTGCTCGGCGGTCAGCCGGAGCATCCGGTCGCCGTTGCCGCCGATCAGCAGCGGCACCCGGGCCTGCGCCGGCCGCGGCTGGTGGTCCGCGGAGCCGAGCAGCCGGTCCAACTCCTCGACGGTGCGCCGCAGATGGTCCACCCGCTCGCCCGGCGAGCCGAACGGCAGCCCGGCCGACTCGTGTTCCTGACGCACATAGCCGGCGCCGAGGCCGAGTTCGAGGCGCCCGTCGGTGAGCGCGTCCGTGGTCGCCACGTCGCGGGCCAGCAACGCCGGGTTGTGGAAGCCCGCGTTGAGCACGAACGTGCCGACCCGGACCCGCTCGGTCGCCTGCGCCGCCGCGACCAGCGCGGGGAAGGGCGCCACCCAGCCGAGATGGTCGGGGACGAGGATCACGTCGTAGCCCAGTTCCTCGGCCCGACGGCACTTCGCGCGCCACTCGGAACCGGACGTGGGCGTGAGCATGTTGACCCCGAAGCGGAACGCGTGTGACACGAAGTCTCCCCAGTCATAAGCGAATTGAGCCTCGGTCGGCATTCCATCACATCGGTGCCGGGGCACGCGGGGCCGTCACTCGTGGGCGATCGCCGCCAGCACGTTCATGCGCGACGCCCGCAGCGCGGGCAGCAGGGCGGCCACCACACCCACCACCGCGGAGCCGATCACCACCGCCACGATGGTGCCCCAGGGAATCGCGAACGCCGTCAACCCGCGCAGCGCCAGCACCCGTTGCATGCACACGCCCCACACCAGGCCGAGGGCCAGTCCGAGCACCGCGCCGAACACCGCGATCACCACCGACTCCAGCCGGATCATCCGCCGCAGCTGCCGCCGCCCCAGCCCGATCGCGCGCAGCAGCCCGATCTCCCGGGTGCGCTCCACCACCGACAGCGCGAGCGTGTTGACCACGCCGAGCACCGCGATGACGATCGCCAGCCCCAGCAGCGCGTACACCAGATACAGCAGCACGCCGATCTGGTCGTGGACCAGCCGCTTGTAGTCGCCCTGGTCGCGCACCTGGACCTGCGGGAACGGTTTCAGCGCCTGCTCCAGCCGGGGGCGCAGGTCCTGCGGCTTCGTGCCCGCGGCGGCGTTGACGTAGAGCGCGGAGTCCTGGCCGCCGGGCGCGTACCGCTCCAGCGTGCCGAGGCCGAAGAAGACGCCGCCCTGGTCGCCGAAGCCGTCGGTCGTGGACTGCTCGGTGAGCGCGCCGACCGTCAGCCCGGCCCGGCGGCCTCCCGGGAACTCCACCGGGAGCACACTGCCGAGCCGCACCCCGTGGTCCCGGGCGAAGCTCGCGTCCAGCGCGAGGTGCCCGTCGGCCAGCGCGGCCGCCGAGCCGCCCCGCGCGTAGGAGAGGTGCACGACGTCGTCCAGCCCGGGGCCGTAGCCGACGGCACCCGTCTCGACCCGGCCGCCGTCGGGCAGCCGTACGGCGATCCGCGTCAGCCGCTGCGCCACGACGAGCCCGGCGCCCCTGGTCGCGGCGACGCGGTCGGCGACCTGCCGGGTGAACGGGGTGAAGTTGGCGTTCTGGACCGTGAAGTCGGCGCCCAGGCGCTGGTCGATCCGCTGGTCGAACGACGCCGACATGGAGGCGCTCGCCACCGACATCCCGGCCACCAGGGCGAGGCCCACCATCAGCGCGGCGGCCGTGGCGCCGGTACGGCGGGGATTGCGCAGGGCGTTGCGCCGGCTCATCCGGCCGACCGGGCCGAACAGCGCGGGGAAACCCGCGCCCAGCACCCGGATCACCGGCCGCACCAGCAGCGGCCCGGCGACCACGGCCGCGATCAGCGTCAGGGCCACCCCGGCCCCCAGCAGCGCGGCGGCGGGACCGGTCCGCGTGGCCGCCGCGCACCCGGCCAGCGCCGCCGCGCCCACCGCCCCGACCGCCGCGCCGGCGATCGCGCGCGCCCGAAGCGGCTTGCCCACACCGGCGACCTCGGCGTCCGCGAGCGCCGCCATGGGGGAGACGGCCGCCGCGCGCCGGGCGGGCAGATAGGCGGCCACGAAGGTGACGCCGAGCCCGACCACGTACGCGGCGACGGGCGTGCCCCACCCGATCACCATCCGGGCGGCGTCCAGGTGCACGCCGAACGCCCGCATCAGGGCGATCAGCCCGAAGGCCAGCCCGATCCCGGCCGCGAGGCCGAGCGTCGAGCCGGCCAGGCCGAGCAGCAGCGCCTCCGTCAGCACCGAGCGGCGCACCTGCCGCCGGTCCGCGCCCAGCGCGCGCAGCAGCCCCAGCTCCCGGGTGCGCTGGGCGATCAGCATGGAGAAGGTGTTGACGATCAGGAACACGCCGACCAGGAGAGCGACCCCGGCGAAGCCCAGCATGACGTACTTGATCACGTTCAGGAACGTGCCGAGGCTTGCCGCCGCCGACTTGGCCTGCTCGTCCGCGGTCTTCACGTCGTAGCCGGCGGCGTGCGGGCCGAGCGCCGCGGCGACCCGGTGCGCCAGTTGTTCGCGGGGGACGCCCGGGGCCGCGTCCACGGTGATGGCGGTGGCCCGTGCGGCCGAACCGAGGAGCCGGTCGCCCGCCACCGCGGGGTCCAGGAAGAGCAGGGCCGCGCCCGGGTTGGTCGTGGTGAACGTGGCGATCCCGACGACCCGCACCCCGAACGTGCCGGGCTGCGCCTGCACGGTCAGCATGTCGCCGATCCGCACGTGCCGCTCGGCGGCCGTGTCCGCGTCGAGCAGCGCCTCGTCCCGACCCCGCGGGGCGCGCCCGGAGGTCAGCTCCACCGGGCTGTGCCGGGTCGGGTACCAGGAGCCGGCGAGGGTGGGCGCGCCGTTGGTCGGGCTGATGGGACGGTCGTGGCGGTCGACCACCACGATGTTCCCCACCTGCACCTCGGCGCGCGCCGCCGCCACGCCGTCGGCCTTCGCCACCCGCTCCCGCAGCGCGGCGGGCAGCGTCTGCACCGCGCCGCTCGCCCGCGCGGACATCAGGTCGCGCTTCGGCTGCACGGTCACGTCGGCGGCGGTGGAGGCGAACAGCCGGTCGAAGGTCCGGGTGACGGTGTCGGAGAAGATCAGGCTGCCCGCGACGAAGGCCACGGACAGGACGACGGCCAGCGCGGACAGCGCGAGCCGCCCCTTGTGCGCGAGGAAGCTCCGCAGGGTCGCCCTGAGCACCGGATCAGTCCTCCCGCGCGGCACCCGCGCCGCGCTCGCCGGCGGACCGCTCGGACCGTTCGCCCTCGGACCGCTCGGACCGTTCGCCCTCGAACCGCTCCGGCCGTTCGCCGTCGAACCGCTTCATCCGCTCCAGGACCCGTTCCGCCGTCGGCCGGGCCAGCTCGTCCACGATCCGCCCGTCGGCGAGGAAGAGCACCAGGTCGGAGTGGGCGGCGGCGCCCGGGTCGTGGGTGACCATCACGACGGTCTGATCCAGGTCGTCCACCGCGCCGCGCAGAAAGCCCAGCACCTCAAGACCGGACCGCGAGTCGAGGTTTCCGGTCGGTTCGTCGGCGAAGATCAGCTCGGGCCGGGAGGCCAGCGCCCGCGCGCACGCCACCCGCTGCTGCTGGCCGCCCGAGAGCTGACCGGGCCGGTGCGCGAGCCGCCCGCGCAGCCCGAGGGTGTCGATCACCTGATCGAGCCATGCCTGATCGGGTTTGCGGCCCGCGATGTCCATCGGCAGGGTGATGTTCTCGGCGGCGGTCAGCGTCGGGATGAGGTTGAACGACTGGAACACGAACCCGACCCGGTCCCGCCGCAGCCGGGCCAGGTCCCGCTCCCGCAGCCCCGTGATCTCGGTCTCGCCCAGCCACACCCGCCCCGCGGTGACCGTGTCGAGCCCGGCCAGGCAGTGCATCAGCGTGGACTTGCCGGATCCCGAGGGCCCCATCACGGCGGTGAACCGGCCGCGCGCGATGTCCACGTCCACCGCGTCCAGCGCGAGCACGGCGGTCTCGCCCGCGCCGTAGGCCTTGGTCAGCCCGCGGGCGCGGGCCGCTGTCCCCTCGCCCGGCGCGCGGCCGGGGGCGTGCTGTGCGGCAGCGGATGTGGACAAGACCGCCTCCCGGTCACCGGTACGAGCTGTCCCGGGTGAGCCTAATGTGACCGGCGGCACAGGGGGAATCGGTGACGGAGGCGGACGCGGCGGGCCGGCCGGGGGACCTGCGCGGACGTTCCGGCGGGCCGCGGGCGGCGCTCCGGCGAGCCCCGGTGGGACGCGCCCGTGCGCCCCCCTGTGCCTCGGCCCCCGCTTGCCCCTGCTAGCGCCCTGGCGCTAGCGTCGGGACATGGCGAAGACCCAGCTGAACGTACGCGTGGACGAGGGCACCGCCCGCGCGGCGCGCGAGCGCGCGCTGGCCCGCGGGATGAGCGTCAACCGATACATCGAGGAACTGGTCAGACAGGACACCGGCGAGGCCGGCCGCACGTTCGTGGAGGCCGCCGCCGACTTCATGAAGCAGTACGAGTCGGTGTTCGCCGAGGAGTTCACCGAGGTGCGCGGCACCCCGCCGGGCGAAGGACGCAGCTGATCCCTTGAGCGATTCCCCGAACGGGCTGAGCATCGACCTCGCCTGGCTGCTCATGCTCGCCGAACAGAAGACGCCAGGGGACCCGCAGGTCACCGACTGGGGCGCGCTGATCGCCGCCGTGGCCCGGCACCAGGCCGAGATATTCGGCGTACCGGTGTACGAGACGCCGTACACACGGGCCGCCGCCCTCCTCCAGCTACTCATCCACGTGCCGGCGCTGGAGCGGTCCAACGCGCTGTTCGCCTCCGCGGTCGCCTACGCCTATCTGGTCGCCAGCGGCGCGAAGGTCGTCACCACACCGGAACAGGTGCGCGACCTCGCCCGGCTGGTGAAGGACGGCGGGGCGAGCGTGGACGACATCGCCAGGGAACTGCGCCGCTGGAGCCTGTGATCAGCGGGCGCCCGGTTCGCCGTCCGGGCGCCAGGCGGTCCCCAGCGCACAGTACGAGGCCGGCAGCCTCGGCCCCCGCCGGGGCACCAGCAGAGCGCGGTACGGCCCGAGTTCGAACCCGGCCGTGCGCAGCGCGGCCACCGGGTCCCGGGACAGGTGACAGCCGCCGGCGAGCGCGGGCCACACCGTACGGTCGAGGGCGCGCTGGGTCAGCCTCATCACCCGCCCCCCGCCCCGGCCGTGCTCGAAGAACCGCACCTGCCCGCCCGGCCGGAGCACCCGCCGCACCTCGCCCAGCGTCCGCCCCACATCGCGCACGCTGCACAGCACCAGGGACAGCACGACCGCGTCGAACGCCTCGCTCGCGGCGGGCAGCGCCTCCGCCGTGCCGGGCACGACGCCGACCGGTACCCGTGCGCGCCGCGCCGACTCCCGCGCCAACCGTCTGAGCAGCGGCTCCGGTTCCACGGCGACGACCTCGGAGACGGTGCCGGGGTACCGGGCGAAGTTCAGCCCGTTGCCCGCGCCGACCTCGATCACCCGGCCGGTCAGCCCGGCGAGCAGCCGCTCGCGCACCCCGGCGAGGCCGAGCCGCGTGTCCGCCCCGGCACCGCACCGCGCGTAGTACCGCGCGAACACCGGATGGCGCACGGCACCGCGCCCCGCCGACTCGGACCCCAGCCGCATACCGACCTCCCCGACATCACGGACCCGTGCGGGAAGTGTCCCCTCCGCGAGCGCCTCGCCAAGCCCTCCGGGCCGCACGCCGAGCCCGCGGTCACGCCCCTTCCCGCGCGCGGAACGCCTCCGCGTCCCACGTGCCGTCCAGGCGCGGGGACAGCCACCCCGGCGCAGACGCCCTGAAGCCGGCCGGCGGCAGTGCGCCCGCGCCCGCGGGGAGGGCGCCCAGGAGGGGCGCGGCGGAGACCTCGGGGAGGTCGGCGAGGTTGCAGCGGGTGGCCAGGTCGGGCTCGCCGGGCCAGCTGCCGATCACCACGCCGAACGGCTCCAGGCCCCGGCGGCGCAGCTCCCGTGCCGTCAGCTCCGTGGCGTTCAGCGTGCCGAGGCCCGCCTGCGCCACGATCAGCACCGGCGCGCTCAGCGACCGCGCCGCGTCGGCCAGCGTGCCGCCCGCCGCGTCGAACCGTACGAGCAGTCCGCCCGCCCCCTCGACCAGCACCAGATCGTGCTCGGTGGCCAGCTTGGCGGCCCGCTCGGCCACCTCCTGCGGACGCACCGGTGCCATCCCGGCCCGCCGCGCCGCCGTACCCGGGGCCAACGGCTCGGGATAGCGGGCGAGTTCCTCCGCCGTCACGGCACCCGCGAGCCGCGCCACCTCGTCGGCGTCGCCGCGCTCGTCCGGCCGTACCCCCGTCTGGGCCGCCTTGAGCACGGCCACCGAGCGCCCGGCCGCGAGCGCCGCCGCGGCGACGGCGGCCGTGGTGACGGTCTTGCCGACCTCCGTGCCCGTCCCCGTGATCACCAGTACCGGCATCTCATCCCTCCCGCGCCGCCGCGCACACCGCGCGCGCGATTCTCGCCACGTCCTCGTCGGAGGTGACGTACGGCGGCATCGTGTACACCAGATCACGGAAGGGGCGCAGCCACACGCCCTCCCGTACGGCCGCCCGGGTGGCCGCGGCCATGTCGACCTCGCGGTCGAGCTGTACGACCCCGATGGCGCCCAGCACCCGTACGTCCCGCACCCCGGGCAGGTCGGCCGCCGGCGCGAGCCCCGCGGCCAGGCCCGCCTCGATCCGCTTGACCTCGGCGTGCCAGTCCTGGCCCATGAGCAGCTCCAGCGAGGCACAGGCCACGGCCGCCGCCAGCGGATTGCCCATGAACGTCGGCCCGTGCGCCAGCACCGGTACCTCGCCCCGGGAGATCCCGTCGGCCACCCGCGCCGTGCACAGCGTGGCCGCCATCGTCAGATAGCCGCCGGTCAGCGCCTTGCCCACGCACATCACATCCGGGGTGACGGCCGCGTGGTCCGCCGCGAACAGCGCGCCCGTGCGCCCGAACCCGGTCGCGATCTCGTCGAACACCAGCAGCACGTCGTGCGCGTCGCACGCCTCGCGCAGCACCCGCAGATAGCCGGGGGAGTGGAAGCGCATGCCGCCCGCGCCCTGCACCACCGGCTCCACGATCACCGCGGCCAGCTCGTCCGCGTGCCGCCCGATCAGCTCGCGCAGATGGTCCGCGTACGACTCCTCGTACCCGGCCGGCGGCGCGTCCGCGAACACCTGGACCGGCAGCACGCCCGACCACAGCTCGTGCATCCCGCCCTCGGGGTCGCACACCGACATCGGGTGCCAGGTGTCCCCGTGGTAACCGCCCCGCCAGGTCAGCATCCGCCGCTTGCCGGGCCGGCCGAGGGAGCGCCAGTACTGGAGGCACATCTTCACCGCGACCTCGACCGACACCGAGCCGGAGTCGGCCAGGAACACATGCTCGAGACCCTCGGGCGACATGTCGGTCAGGAGCTTCGCGAGCCGGACCGCGGGCTCGTGGGTGAGCCCGCCGAACATCACATGGCTCATGCGCCCCAGTTGCCGCCGCACCGCCTCGTCGAGCACCGGGTGGCGGTATCCGTGGATCGCCGACCACCACGACGACATGCCGTCCACCAGCTCGCCCGAGCTGTCCGCGAGTCGCAGCCGGACCCCGCTCGCCGACTCCACGACGAGCGGTTCGGCGCGTCCGGGCATCGGGCCGTACGGATGCCAGACATGGCGCCGGTCCAGCTCCAGCAGCTCGGGGACGCTCAGGCCGGGCAGGTCAGGCATTGGGCGCGAGATCCGTTCCGGCGCCCCGGCGGCGGACCGCGACCAGGTCGGTACGGGGCTCGTGCGCGGCCACCGGCTCCCCGGCCGACGCCGCGGGAGCCGTCCCGCAGACTCCGGCGCCCTCGTGGCAGCCCCCCGCGGCACCCTCGTGGCAGCCGCCGCCCGCCCGGTGCTCGGGCAGGGTCACCTGCTCGGCGCCCTCCACCTCGAAACCGGCGTCGGCGATCATCTCCAGGTCGGCCTTGCCCGCCTGGCCCTCGCTGGTCAGGTAGTCGCCGAGGAAGATGGAGTTGGCCAGATGCAGCGCGAGCGGCTGCATCGTGCGCAGATGCACCTCACGGCCGCCCGCGATGCGCACCTCCACGTCCGGGCACACGAAGCGGACCATCGCCAGGATCCGCAGACAGCGCTGCGGGGTGAGGTTCCACTCCTTGGCCAGCGGCGTGCCCTCGAACGGGATCAGGAAGTTCACCGGAACGGAGTCCGGGTCCAGCTCGCGCAGCGAGAAGACGACGTCCACCAGGTCCTCGTCGCTCTCGCCCATGCCGGCGATCAGACCGGAGCAGGGCGACAGCCCGGCCGCGTGCGCCTTGCGCACCGTGTCCACCCGGTCGGCGTACGTGTGGGTGGTGGTGATGTCCCCGTAGGTGGACTCGGAGGTGTTCAGGTTGTGGTTGTAGGCGTCCGCGCCCGCCTCGCGCAGCCGTTCGGCCTGGCCGTCGGAGAGCAGCCCGAGGCACGCGCACACCTCGACGCCCTCGTTCTCGTCCTTGATGGCCTTGATGGTCTGCGAGACCCGGTCCACGTCCCGGTCGGTCGGGCCGCGCCCGCTCGCCACCAGGCAGACACGCTTGGCCCCGCCGGCGAGCCCCGCGGCGGCCGCCGCCGAGGCCTCGTCGGGCTTGAGCCAGGTGTACTTGAGGATGCCCGCCTCGGAGCCGAGCCGCTGGGAGCAGTAGGAGCAGTCCTCCGGGCACAGGCCGGACTTGAGGTTGACCAGGTAGTTCAGTTTCACGCGCCGGCCGAACCAGTGCCGGCGCACCTTGCCGGCCGCGGCCACCACATCGAGCAGGTCGTCGTCGGAGGTGGCCAGCACGGCGAGCGCTTCCTCGCGGGTCGGCAGTTCGCGCCGAAGCCCCTTGTCCACCAGCGTGTTCAGCAGGTCCATGGGGCCCGATCCTGTCCTACGGGACCGCCTGGGGCCAAGGAGGTTCCGGACAACGAACACGGTTCACCGTGTGGGTATTGCCACACGGTGGGTGACGAGTGCGCCCGTTAGGGTCTGTGCGCTACCTACAAAACCTCCGGAGGACTCATGGCGTTCGGCTGGATCGAGGAGCAGGCCCGGGCGCGCCGCCGGGCCGGGCTCGTGCGGCGCCTCAGCCCGCGCCCCGCCGACTCCGCGCTGCTGGACCTGGCGAGCAACGACTACCTGGGCCTCGCCCGGCACCCCGAGGTGACCGAGGGCGCGGCACGGGCCGCCCGGACCTGGGGCGGCGGCGCCACCGGCTCCCGGCTGGTCACCGGCACCACCGAACTCCATGCCGAACTGGAGCGCGAGCTGGCCGCGTTCTGCGGCTTCGAGGCGGCCCTGGTCCTCTCCTCCGGTTACGCCGCCAACCTGGCCGCGGTCACCGCGCTCGGCCCGCACGGCTCGCTCGTCGTCTCCGACGCGGGCAACCACGCCTCGCTCATCGACGGCTGCCGGCTCGCCCGGGGCGGGACCCAGGTCGTCGGGCACGCCGATCCGGCGGCGGTGCGCAAGGCCCTCGCCACGCACGAGGGACCGGCGATCGTCGTCTCGGACACCGTGTTCTCGGTCGACGGGGACCGGGCGCCGCTGGCCGGGCTGGCCGCGGCGTGCCGGGAGCGCGGCGCGGGACTCGTCGTGGACGACGCCCACGGCCTCGGCGTGCTGGGCGACGGCGGACGCGGTACGGCGTGGGCGGCCGGCCTCGCGGGCGCACCGGACGTGGTGGTCACGGCCACCCTGTCCAAGTCGCTCGGCAGCCAGGGCGGGGTGGTGCTGGGCCCGGCGTACGTGATCGACCATCTGGTCAACGCGGCCCGGACGTTCATCTTCGACACCGGCCTCGCGCCGGCGGCGGCCGGTGCGGCCCTCGCGGCCCTGCGGCTGCTCGGGCGCGAGCCCGAACGGGCGGCGCGGGCCCGCGCGGTGGCGGGGGACCTGCACGCACGGCTGACCGCCGCGGGTCTGGAGGCGGTGCGTCCGGACGCCGCGGTGGTCTCCGTACGGGCCCCGTCCCCGGAGCAGGCGGTGCGCTGGGCGGCCGACTGCCGTGCGGCAGGCCTGGCCGTGGGCTGTTTCCGTCCTCCCTCCGTGCCCGACGGCATCTCACGGCTGCGGCTGACCGCCCGCGCGGACCTCTCCGGGGCCGAGATCGCACACGCGGTGCGGGTGATCGGCGAAACGCGACCATGAGTCGGCGGGACACGGCCGTGCTTCGCGCGCGATCGGGTGCCTCAGCGGAGCGCGGCCACGAAGCCGGCCCAACTGGCGGCGGAGAAGAGCAGCGCGGGCCCGGCGGGGGCCTTCGAGTCGCGCACGGCGAGCAGTCCGGACCAGGGTCCGGAGCGCGGCCGGGCCGTCTCCACGCAGTTGTTGGCTCCTGTGCTGTAACTGCTGCGCAGCCAGCGCACGTCGTACAGGTCGGCACTGGCAGGGACGTTCCGAGGCAGAGCTGACAATGGTGCCTCCTTACGCGCCGTCACCTATCCCGGCGATGTAGTCCAGCGAATCGTGGGGGGAAAGAGCGTGGCTCTGAAGGGTCAGGAAGGCCTCCGAGTACGCCCGGAGGTCTTCTTTCCGTTCCAGATAAAGGCTACTCGTCAACTGGTCTAGAACAACCACATCGAGATCAGAAGTGCTCGGAAATGAGAAGATAACGAAAGGCCCGGTGAGGCCGACATGTGCCCCCGCCCCGAACGGCAGCACCTGGAGCCGCACTTGGGGCAGCCGGGCCGCGTCCATGAGCCGCTCAAGCTGACGCGCCATCACCTCGGGGCCGCCGACCTCGCGCCGCAGCACCGCCTCGTCCAGGACCGCGGACAGCTCCAGCGGCCGGTTCGCGCGCAGCACGTCCTGCCGGGCGAGGCGCACCTCGACCAGCGCGTCCAGGCGCTCCTCGGCCAGGTCGTTGACGGCAGCCCGGGTCACCGCGCGGGCGTACTCGGCCGTCTGGAGCAGGCCGGGCACGACGGTGGTCTCCAGGGTGCGCATCGCGCTCGCCTGCGACTCCAGGCTGATGAAGTCCCGGTACGTCGGCGGGAGCACCCCGCGGTAGGCGTGCCACCAGCGGTTGCGGTCGCCGTCGCCGTCCTCGGAGCCCGCCAGCATCAGCAGCAGCTCGCGCAACTGGGCGTCCCGCACCGCGTAGGCGTCCAGAAGTAACCGGAGATCGGCCGGTTTCACGCCACTGGCGCCCGTCTCGATGCGGCTTACTTTCGACTGGTGCCAGCCGACCAGACGGGCCGCCTCCCCGCTGGTGAGCCCCGCACCGGTGCGCAGCGTGCGCAGTTCGGCGCCCAATTTGCGGCGGCGCACTGCCGGCCCGTTTTGCATGGGCTCCTCCTTACTCCTTATGGACCGCCCGAATACGGTCTCCCGTCGTAGAGTTCACCGCATCGGGCGACAGATATATGCATAACTTGGTGGATCGCTCCCCGTGACCGGTCCGGTGATGGCAGTCTGGCGAGCAAGCACCAGTCCGGGACCGTACTCGAACCATCCGCTCCATGCAGGACTCCGGTCCCGTGGGAAAGGGACGACGTCGCCATGGCAGACCATCTGGAAGCATCCGTCACTCTGCCGAGCGATCCCGCCTCGGTCGCCGCCGCCCGGTCCTACGTGGTGGGCACCCTGGTGGAGTGGGGTCTGCCCGCGGACGCCGAGACGGCCGACACCGTGCGGCTCATCGTCTCCGAGCTGGCCACCAACGCCGTGCAGCACACCTTCGGGCAGTCCCCCACCTTCACGGTCGACATCGCGCTGGAGCGCGACGAGCAGCTGCGCATCGGCGTCACGGACAGTCATCCGCGCTTTCCCAAGAGACTGCCCGTGGCCGTGCAGCAGGACAACGGCCGTGGCATGGTCATCATTCGCTGGCTCACCGCCGAGTGCGGCGGCAGACTCCGCGTCCGGCCAACCCGCGAGGGCGGCAAGACGGTCTCCATCGAACTCCCCTGGACCGTCCCGGCCGAGCCGGTGACGGCGGCGGGACAGCAGGAGTCGTAGCGCAGCCGTGAAACGCTCGTCCCGCGTGCGCGCGGGACCCGTACCGGGCCGCCCGGGGGCTGGAGGCGGTGCCGGGGAGGGGGGAGAGGCACACGAGGCGGCCCGGTGGCTGGAGCCGCTCGCGGTGCGCGGGCGGGTCAGTTGACCCGGCCGTACCAGACGCTCCTGGACCAGATCTTCTCCAGCCGCACCACGGCACCGGTCTTCGGCGCATGCCAGATCTTGCCGTGACCGGCGTAGATGCCGACGTGGTAGACGTACGAGCCGGAGTGGAAGAACACCAGGTCGCCGGCCCTGCGGCTGTGGACGGAGATGTGGCGGGTCCTGTTGTACTGCTGGGCGGCGGTCCGCGGCAGCTTCTTGCCGGCTTTCTTGAACGAGTAGAGCGTCAGACCCGAGCAGTCGAACCGGCGCGGCCCGCTGGCCCCCCACTGGTACGGGGCGCCCTTCTTGGACGCCGCGATCTTCAGGGCCTTGGTGGCCAGCGTGGCGGCCGAGGCGTCGGTGGAGAGACCCGGAACCACGATGGAGCCGCCCACGGCGGCCAGGGTGAGGGCCGAGGCCGTACCGGCACGGGCCATCAGCGACGGGACACGATTGAGCGCAGTCATGCGCAACCCTTCGTCAGCCGCCTGTGAAGGATGACCTGTCGGATTCGGGCTGGCGAAGTAGCCCGGCCGCGTTGCCACGGCTTCACCCCAAGGGCCGCCCGGAGCGCCCGCCCGTCCGCTCGCACGGACGGCCAACCGCTTCGGCGACCCGCCTTGCGCGGGTCCTCCACTCCTGCCGATCCACTCCTGTCGACCGGTCATCCGGGCGGTGGCAGGACTCGGCGTCCGCCCGGACCGCCCCGCCGCGGTGGCGGGGGCTTGTCGTCAGACAGGGATCTTCACCCACAGCTGTCCGAAAATCCCAATGGAACCGGGTATTTGTGGCGTTACTCACCACTCGCCCGTTCGGGTGGCAGCTGCTCTGTTCGATGCTCCGTCAGTTCCCCTGCGTAGGCCCGGACCTGGGAAAAGACGGGCGCCCGCCGGGCGTGGACGCGGCGGGCGCGCAACTCGGGAGAACCGGAAACGGATCCGGATATACACCGGTCGGCGGTACGTCGTTCGGACCGTTTCGTGTCAGGGTCCGGCGGATGCGCGGACACCCCGCACCCGCCGGACCCGGCCGGCCGTCCGGATCACCCCACGGCATCCGGCGGGAGCGCGACGCGAGCGGCCCGGCGCTCGCCGTCCAGCACCCGCAGGGCCCGTGCCAGCGTGACCCCGTGCACCTCCCGCTCGCCCCGCTCGTGCATCAGTTGCAGCGCGTCGCGCAACTCCTCCGCCTTGCGCACCAGCGCCTGCGCGGCGCGCAGCCCGCGATAGGTGTCCCCCTCGCGCGCCGGGTTGATCCTGCCGAGCAGGTCGACCACCGCCAGATAGTGGTCGACCACCTCACCCTCCGCGTGCGTCAGCGCGGGCAGCGGCGGCAGCTCCTCGGGCAGCACGGCCGGCTCACCGCTCGCCGGGAAGGTCCCGGCGGCTGGGCACCACGCCGTCCACCAGCCCGTACGACAGCGCGCCCGGCGCGTCCAGCGTGAGGACCCGCTCCAGGTCCTGGTGGACCTGCTCCTCGGTGCGCCCGGTGTGCCGGACCAGCATCTCCTCCATCAGGGCGCGCAGCCGGACCAGTTCGTCGGCCTGGATGAGCAGGTCGCTCGGCTGTCCCTGGGCCGGCTCGGGCAGCTCGGGCTGGGAGAGCACCACACGGGCGCCGGGCAGGGTGAACCGCTTGCCGGGGGTGCCCGCGGCCAGCAGCACGGCACCGACCGAGGCGGCCTGGCCCAGGCAGTAGGTCTGCACCTCGCAGGTGACGTACTGCATCGTGTCGTAGATCGCGGTCATCGCGTGGAACGAGCCGCCCGGGCAGTTCAGGTACAGCGTGATGTCCCGGTCCGGGGCCAGGTGTTCGAGGTGCATGAACTGGGTGATCACATCGCTGGCCGCCGCCTCGTCCAGGGGCGTCCCGAGGAAGACGACCCGGCTCTCGAACAGCTTCGAGTACGGATCGAGCCGCCGCTCCCCGAAGTTGGTGCGCTCGGTGAACTCGGGCAGGACGTAGCGGGCGGACGGTCGGTACATCTGGGCACACCCCTCCTCACGGCGGAGACCGGCGATCTCCGACTTCTGTACAGAATGTACAGGACGTACTTGCCGTTATGATGGGACTGGTTTCTAGTGATCACGTCAAATGCCCAGGCCAGATGGGCTTTTGACGCCTCGCTGGTCACAGATGTCTCACAACTGTTCCTGGAACGTCGGCAAAAAGGCCGAGATCCATCGGATGACCGGGCGGGTCGTCGAGTGCCCGATCGACGAGAGGAACCGGTCGCGGGGATCCAAGGACGCCGCCCTGCGGATCCCGCCGACCGAGCCGGAGGGGGCTTGTGTGAAAGTCGCCCGCCGCAGGTCAGGGCGGAGGCGCTGGGGCGGGATGGTGTGGTTCCACTCCCCGTGGAAGTCGTCGGGGTGGATCGTGAGAGCGGCGGCGTGCTGTTCGCTGATCTCGATTCCGGTGGGGTAGCTGCCGGTGTCCAGGCGGGCGGTCGCGGTCAGCCCGGTGCGGGTGGTGGTCGCCGAGATGAGGTTCAGGACGGTCTCGTATGTGGGCGAGGAAGGCTTTGGCTGATCCGGTGCTGTCGGTGCGGACGAGGATGTCGGTGCCGTGGCGGTGGGGGTCGGGGATCTGGGCGAGTGCGTGATCGAGCACGCTGATGTGGTCGGTGGCGGTGTTGGCCGAGGCGTTGCCCGGCCTGAGCAGGCCGGCCAGGGCCTCGCCGGTGTTGTCCAGGAAGCACAGCAGCGGGTGGTAGCCGAAGCCGTGCTTGTAGGTCGGCGCTGCCTGTTCCTTCTCGGAGTGGCAGGTCACCAGGGTGGCGTCGATGTCCAGAATGAGGCCGGGCGGTGCACGTCCACCGGCGCGGGAGGCAGGGGTCCCCTCCCGGGTTTCGCCGGCCCGCAGCCAGGCGGTCTCCCGCGCGGCGGCACGGGCCTGGCGCAGGGCGCCGAGCGTGGCTGGACCGATGCCGGCCGGCAGCCGCCAGGCGGTGGGAGTCGAGGCGATGACTCCGAAGACTTCGGGCTGGTTGCGGAGCAGCGCAAGATCGGTGATCGTCTCACCGTCGTCGGCGAGCATCATGGCCAGGTCGACGGCGATGCGGCCTGGATCGTGGCCGGTGCCGCGCGGACGCAGCCGGCGCAGAGCGTCGCCGAAGGTGCGGGTGAGGCCGGTGGCTTCAGCGATATCGGCCAGCAGTCGGGATCCGGCGTGGCTGACCGCCCCTCGCCCGTCGGTGGAGACGACGAGCGAGGGGCGTGACCCGGTAGTGTGCACGCGGAAAGTGCCTTCCTGCTGGGCTGCCGGAGACCTTAGACAAGCCTCATCGTCCCAGTTCAGAAGGCACTTTCGCGTTCTTGATCATGATGCGGACGAGACCGCGACTGAAACGCGCAGGCTCACCACGTGTCGCGTCCGGGCGGAAGAGGGCCGTCAGTGGGGGGCGTCGCCTGCGCCTGGCCGGTGCGGCGCCGGCCAGGGCCCGAGGCGAGCACCGCCGACTCCCGCCAGACGGTGGAACCCGGTTCCTCCGGGTCGTGCGCATACAGGACGTAGCGGTGCGGCGCCATGGCGGTCGGCCGGCCGGCCATCAGATCGGTGCAGGCGCGGTGGACGGCTTCGGGTGAGACGCCGGAGGAACCAGGAACGAGATGAGCGACGAGCTGCGGCGACCCGTCCGGTGCCCCCTCCACCACCACGTCAAGCGCGAGCGGACGCACCGCGTCGCGAACCAGCTTTTCCACGCTCGGCAGATGGGTCCAGCAGCCGTCCACCAGGAGCCATCCGTGCTCACGCGGGGGCGGGGAGAAGCCCGTCGCCTCTACGAGGGCTTCGAGATCGGTGCTCGAAGTGGCCGCCGTCACCAGAACCGTCTCGATTCCTTCCAGCACCGCTCGTCCCTCCTGAGGCGGAAGGAAGCAGGTGTCGAAGAGGCCAGAGAGGCATACGCCGTCCGACCCGTCGTCCCCGTCCCTCACCGCGAGGAGCATCTGCAGATTCTCCCGCGGCAGCCGCTCGACCCAGCTGAACGTGGACTCCGCCCGGGCGTCCAGTACGTCCTGCACCGTCACCTCTGCCCCGCGTCGCTTCGCCGGCCCCCGGACATCATTGAAGTACGTCGTGAGCTCGAGTTTCATGCCCCGTTGATGACCGATCTCGGCCATCAGCCCGTCTCTGCGACGGACATCGAACCGGCCGTGCCGGTAGGCGCGCAGCGCACCGGACAGAGCGCTGCGGAGGACCTGCTCGAACGAGGGACCGGTCAGGCTGACCGGAGCGTAGATGATCTGGGTGATGTTACCGACGGCCTGTTGCAGTTCGGGTGTCAGCCGGTTGCTCGCCATCAGGCCGATGCCGAACCTGGGGTTGCCCGTTCTCCGGCCGAGCACGACGGCGACGGCGGCGAGGATCACGGCCGAGCTGGTCACCCGGTGGCGCACGGCGAGCAGCTCGCAGGCGAGCGTCACCGCGCGGGACCGGAACTCACCGCGCCAGTAGCGGCCCTCCTTCGCGGGAGGCCGGGGTTCCTCGCTGAACGGTGTGCGAGGCATGCCTTCCAGGACCTCGCGCCAGTAGCCGAGCGCCTTGTCGAGAACTCGGCCGCCCTCGGCAGAATGCTCGTAGGCGGCCACCTCGAACGGCTGCTGCCCGCACGGTGCGGCGAAGGAGGGAGGAACGGCGGCGGATCCCGCCCGCGCCTCGATGTGCTGCGACAGCTCGGCATGCAGGACCTGAAGGCCCGCCAGATCGACGGCGATGTGGGACACGGTGAAGGCCACCGCGCGCGGCAGGCCGTCGACGACGGCAACCACCACTCGGAACGGCCAGTCCGTTGCCAGATCGAATCGTGTCGCCGCCAGCTCGTCCTGGACCTGCTGGGCCAGCTCCGCCGTCTGCTCACCGTCGATGTGGTAGACCTCGGCACTCAGCCCGTCCTGCTCAGGCAGGTACTGCAGCAGTTCGCCGTCCTCGCCCTGGCGGTAGCGTGTACGCAAGGACTCATGGCGGGAGACCACCTCGCCTATGGCCTCCAGTACCGCCTCGATCGTGAGCTCGCCGGAGATCAGGAGCATCTGCTGGAGGTTCAGCAGCTCGATCTCCGGCCTCAGATCTGCCAGGATCTCCCACATGGACTTCTGACCGCAGGTGGCGGGGCGCAACCCGCCGCGGGCCAGGGTGAGCGGCACGCTGTGCTTCGTCGCCGTCAGCACATGTTCTCCTCAAGGTCTCTTCGGCCGTGATGGCGGGGTGTCGGGCGAGCCTTCAGTAGCGAACCGACGGCCCGGCCGCCGAACAGGCCGAGACGGGCGGCGTCGTCGAAGGCGACGATCAGGGGGATCAGTCGAGCAGCCGGCGGTTCATGCCCCTCACCGCGAGAAGCCACATGCCGGCCGTGAAGGCGACGAGCAGAAGAGCTGGGCCGACGGGCAGTCCGACGGCCAGGGTGACCAGCAAGGGGACGGCGCTGTAGACGGACGACTCGACCGCGATCCAGGACGCCTCGGCGGCGACGAGCTCCCGGACGTCCACCGGCCGGCTGAGCACCGCATCGTAGAGGTGCTGGTAGCAACGCCGGTTGAAAAGTCTCGAACATGCCCGCAAAGGCGGAGGAGAAAAGGACGGAGTTCACCACCCGTCCGGGGAGGATGTGCTCGTCAGCGTCCCCACGGGGCGAGCCGGTGCGGCCCTCGTCATGGGTGGTCCCTTCTGGTCTGCCGTACGGTGGCGCCGCGGAAGCGGTGTATTCAGACGAACAGCTCGCCGGTCAGGGTGACGAAGACGTCCTCGAGTGTGGTGGGCCGGAGCACGTCGGGAGCGCCCAGCACCTCGCGCGACTCACCCGGCATCGTCTCGGTCCGCAGGATGGAAACCGACAGTCCGGTGCGGCGGCTGGTCATGCCCGCGCGCGAGGCATGGTCTTCGACGACTGCGCGGCGGTGCGCGTCGCCCCGGTACTCTGCGGCCTGCTTCCCCACGTGGGTCAGCAGCAGTTGTCGGAGGGGCGCCGCGGGCGATCAGGCGCCCGGAGAACACCACGGCCACTTCGCTCGTCGAGCAGGAGCAGGAGCAAGAGCAGGCGGGGAGCGGTGAGAATCCCGCGGGCCGGCAGCAGCCTGCGGCGCATACCTCCGGAGAGGGCCGCGACGGGACTGCGGCCCGGAGGTTGTCCTCCTGTGGGACGACGCCGAGGAGGGAACGGACCCGGCGTGACTCTTTCGGCATGTTGTGCCCCAGGACCTCCACCGTGCCGCTGGTGGCGCGGCTCTGCCCGGTGGTCAGGCGCTTCGTGGTGCTCTTGCCCGCGCCAGTCGGTCCCGGCAATCCGAAGAAGTCTCCTGGGGGAACGTCGAGATCCAGCCCGTCGACGGCGGTCTCCGGGCCGTACCTCTTCACGACATCCCGGAACTGGACGGCGGAAATGCCCACCTCGCCCCTCCCGCTCGCCAAGTGTCTTCTGGACCGGGATATGGTGGCGCCGCCCGGCTGCACCGGTCATCTAAGCGCAGGCATCTGCGACTTGGGAACTCTTGTTCTCTTCCGGCGTCGGACACTAGATTGACCGGCGTCCTGGCACTCGACCAAGGGGCCCTGGCACGGGGGGTGTTCGTGAGGTCGTACACGCCGGCCCTGTTGGATTCTTCCGTTGTGTGCGCCGCAACGGGCATCGGGTGAAACCGGTGACGACCGAGGCCGGACCGGGGGAGATCAGCGTGCTCCGAGACCGCAACGGGACGTGCGACCCGCGGCTGGTACGCAAGCGGCTGCCGCGGGTGACCGGACCGCAGGTCAGCTGAGTGGATGGTCTCGCCGCACGATGTCGTCCAGCGGTAGCCCATGATCGCAGGGTCGTCGATGGCCAGAGGGAGCCAGGCCGGCACGTCCTGCGGGACGACGCCGATTGCTCAGTTCCCCGCCCCGCGCAGCCGCCGCGCCATCAGCCACGTGTACAGGCGGGGTGCCATCGGCTCACCCGCCAGGCCGGCTTCGCGGTGCTGCCGACCAGTACGCGGTCGCGGCCGGCGGCCACCGCCCTGAGCACCTCGCGTGCCACGTCGTCCGAGGTGATCTCCGGGCCGTGGTGGCCCGCCGCACACCCTCCGTACGGAACTCCTCGGCCATGCCTCCCGCCACGAACGTCGGATGCACCAGCGTGATAGAGATCCCCTGCGGCGCCAACTCCGGCCGCAGCGCGGAGAACCACCGGTCACCGCATGCTTGGCGCCCACGTACGCGGGCCGCCCCAGCACCGGTGCGAAGCCTGCCACCGGGCTCATCACCACGATCCGGCCCCGGGCCCGCGCCAGGGCGGGCAGGGCGGCGAGGGTGCAGGCCGGCGCGCCGAGGTAGTTGACCTCATCACCCCCCCGGTACGCGGCCAGCTCGTGGTCCATGAGCCCGCCGATCGCGGACAGCCCGGCGTTGTTGACCAGTACGTCGATCGCACACTGCTGCCCACGCGAGCCCTTCCTTCTTCCCGGACGCCACAGTGACTGCTGTGGGCGCGCCCAAGCTATGCGCTGCGCGGCACCCGCGAAATGGGGGCTGATACATCGGAACGAAAACCGGCGCCAAGCTTTCTGGGACTTCCGGCCCCATATCTGTTCGGGACCGCGCCCGCCGCTCACCTTCTGCAGCACCCATCCTGACGGCAGGCGCTCCCCGAGGACCTCCCGGACCACCGACCGCTCCAACCTCTCGGTGGCGACCTGGTCGTAGTCGACGCCGTCGGCCGGCCGCACATGCTCGGGCGCGCGCACCCACCCTCGGTACTCAGAGGGGCGCGGCACCGCAAGGATGGCCCGGACCACCAGCCCCGAGGATAGGGAGGCTGGGCGGAGATCCGCCCAGCCTCTGGTGCGTCGACGGGCAGGCACCCGCCCGGCCGGAGTTCTGCGTAGGGCCGGTCGAGCGGGGCGTTCCGCTGCACCGGAGACCCGCCGGAATTCAGTGCGGCCAGATGGCCCTTCGTCTCACGTATCTCTCACAGACACTGCGTGGGACGGTGTATTTGGAGCCTCTGACCTGGACTTTTTCGTTCCTCCTGGACTCACATGGAACGCCTGGACGACCCGTAAACTAGGGGTATGGCCTACGAGATTCCGGTGACGCAAGCCAGGGCTGAGCTCGCCGACCTGATCAACCGGGTGGTGTACGGCGGCGAGCGCGTCGTCGTGACCCGGCACGGCAAGCCGCTGGCCGCGCTGGTCTCGGCCGCCGACCTGGCGCGCCTCGACGCCCTCGACGCCGCCGACGAGCCCGGCGAGGAACAGGTGGCCAGCTCGGTCTCCCGCATCGAGTCCCCTGTCCACGAGGTGCCGTCCGCTCCGCGCGAACGCCAGCGGTTCGGCATCGCGGCGGAGTACCGGGGCCCGGGCATGTCCTGAACGGCCCCTGGGCGCGGGGCGGTTGCCGCCGGTGCCCCACGGTGGTCATGGGCCGCCCAAAGGCTGGTTAACGTCGTTGAAACTCCGGCGGACTAGCCTGCGGATCCACGCCACCGAAAGGTTTTTGTGTCCCCTTTGAGCACGGTCGGCTTCTCTTTGTCCGTGTGTTACACCTGACTCCCGTCGCGGTGGCTGCGGCGTCCGGACCCCGCCCGGTCCGGAGCGAGGACTGTGAGGTGGGACATGCGACTGACCCCGCACGAGCAAGAGCGGCTGCTCATCCACGTGGCGGCCGACGTGGCCGGGAAGCGCAGGGCCCGCGGCCTTCGGCTGAACCACCCCGAGGCGGTCGCCCTCATCACCTCCCACATCCTGGAGGGCGCGCGCGACGGCCGCGGTGTCGCCGAGCTGATGTCCAGCGGCCGCACGCTCCTCACCAGGGACGACGTCATGGACGGCGTCCCGGAGATGATCCGCGAGGTGCAGGTGGAGGCGACCTTCCCGGACGGCACCAAGCTCGTCACCGTCCACGAGCCGATCGTCTGACGGGGGCCGCGATGATCCCCGGAGAGATCCTGTTCGCGGACGACCCCGTGCGCGTCAACGAGGGCCGCGACATCACCCGGCTCACCGTCCTCAACGCCGCCGACCGGCCCGTCCAGGTCGGCTCCCACTACCACTTCGCCGAGGCCAACCCCGGCCTGGAGTTCGACCGTGCCGCCGCGCACGGCAGACGGCTGAACGTCGCCGCCGGCACCGCCGTACGCTTCGAGCCCGGCATCCCCGTCGACGTCGAACTCGTCCCCCTCGCCGGCGCCCGGATCGTGCCGGGGCTGCGCGGGGAGACCGGCGGTGCCCTCGATGCCTGAACTCTCCCGCGCCGCCTACGCCGACCTGTTCGGACCGACCACCGGCGACCGCATCCGGCTCGCCGACACCGACCTGCTGATCGAGATCGAGGAGGACCGCTGCGGCGGACCCGGCCGTGCCGGGGACGAGGCGGTCTTCGGCGGGGGCAAGGTCATCCGCGAGTCCATGGGCCAATCCCGGGCCACCCGGGCCGACGGCACCCCCGACACCGTGATCACCGGGGCCGTCGTCGTGGACCACTGGGGCATCGTCAAGGCCGACGTCGGCATCCGCGACGGCCGGATCACCGCCCTCGGCAAGGCCGGCAACCCCGACACCATGGACGGCGTCCACCCCGACCTGGTGATCGGCCCCGAGACCGAGATCATCGCGGGCAACGGACGGATCCTCACGGCCGGCGCCATCGACGCGCACGTCCACTTCATCTGCCCCCAGCTCGCCGACGAGGCGCTGGCCTCCGGCGTCACCACCCTGGTCGGCGGCGGCACCGGCCCCGCCGAGGGCTCCAAGGCGACCACCGTCACCCCCGGCCCCTGGCACCTCGCCCGGATGCTGGAGGCGATGGAGTCCCACCCCCTCAACATCGGCCTCCTCGGCAAGGGCAACACCGTCAGTCACGAGGCGATGCTGTCCCAGATCCGCGGCGGCGCCGTCGGCCTGAAGCTGCACGAGGACTGGGGCTCCACCCCCGCGGTCATCGACGCCGCGCTCACCGTCGCCGACCGCACGGGCATCCAGGTCGCCATCCACACGGACACGCTGAACGAGGCGGGGTTCGTCGGCGACACCCTCGCCGCGATCGGGGGCCGGGGCATCCACGCGTACCACACCGAGGGCGCCGGCGGCGGGCACGCGCCCGACATCATGACGGTGGTCTCCCAGCCCAACGTGCTGCCCAGCTCCACCAACCCGACCCGGCCGTTCACCGTCAACACCGCCGAGGAACACCTCGACATGCTGATGGTCTGCCACCACCTCAACCCGGCCGTCCCCGAGGACCTGGCCTTCGCGGAGTCCCGCATCCGGCCCTCCACCATCGGCGCGGAGGACATCCTCCACGACCTCGGCGCGATCTCGGTCATCTCCTCCGACTCCCAGGCCATGGGCCGGGTCGGCGAGGTGATCCTGCGGACCTGGCAGACCGCCCACGTCATGAAGCGGCGGCGGGGCGCCCTGCCCGGCGACGGACAGGCGGACAACCACCGGGTGCGGCGCTACGTCGCCAAGTACACGATCAACCCCGCGCTCGCCCAGGGCCTCGCCGCCGTGACCGGCTCGGTGGAGCGCGGGAAGCTCGCCGACCTGGTGCTGTGGGAGCCCGCGTTCTTCGGGGTGAAGCCGCTCCTGGTGCTCAAGGGCGGCCAGATCGCCTACGCGCAGATGGGCGACGCCAACGCCTCCATCCCCACCCCGCAGCCGGTCCTGCCCCGCCCGATGTACGGCGCGACCGGCCGCGCCCCGGCCGCCAACTCCGTCAACTTCGTCTCCGGCCTCGCCATCGAGGACGGGCTGCCGGAGCGGCTCGGGCTCGGCAAGCGGTTCGTGGCGATCGACTCCACCCGCGCGGTCACCAAGGCCGACATGCGGGAGAACGACGCCCGACCCGACGTCCGGATCGACCCCGACAGCTTCGCCGTGCACATCGACGGCGAGCTGGTCGAGGCGACCCCGGCCACCGAACTGCCCATGGCCCAGCGCTACTTCCTCTTCTGACGAACCCTGACTTAGGCGGGCGACCCTGACGACTCAGGCGGCATCGTGATGGCACGCGCGGCACTCCTCGTCCTGGCCGACGGCCGCTTCCCGGCCGGCGGGCACGCCCACTCCGGCGGAGCGGAGGCCGCCGTCAGGGCGGGGCGCATCACCTGCGCCGCCGACCTGGAGGACTTCTGCCGGGGCCGGCTGCACACGGCCGGGCTGGTCGCGGGCGCGCTCGCGGCGGCGGCCGCACTCGGCGTGGACCCCCGGGAGCTGGACCCGGCGGCGGACGCCCGCACCCCCTCCCCGGCGCTGCGGCTCGCCGCCCGGCGGCTCGGACGGCAACTGCTGCGGGCCGCGCGGGCGAGCTGGCCCTGCGAGGAACTCGACCAGCTCGCACGGTGGTTCCCCAAGGGCGCCCACCAGCCCGTGGTGCTCGGACGCGCCGCGCGGGCGGCCGGACTCGGGCCCGCGGACGCGGCGTACTGCGCCCTGTACGAGAGCGTGAGCGGACCGGCGACGGCGACCGTACGGCTGCTGAGCCTCGACCCCTTCGACGCGACCGGCGTGCTGGCCCGGCTGGCGCCCGAGCTGGACGCCGTCGCGCAGACGGCGGTGGAGGCGGCGGGGAGGGCGGCGGCGGAGGGCACCGACGCGTTGCCGGCCGCGTCCGGCCCGCTGCTGGAGATCATGGCCGAGGCCCACGCGTCCTGGCCGGCCCGGCTGTTCGCCTCCTGACCCCGCTTGCCCACCCGCCCGCACGGCGGCCGTCCCGCACCACCCCGTCCGCACCAGTCCCCGGCCTCCAGGAGCCGTACATGCACCTCGACCACTCCAGCCAGCACGGAAGCACCGCCGTCGGCGCCGACGCGCACCGCCCGGACGGCACCCGCCGGGCCCTGCGCATCGGGCTCGGCGGGCCCGTGGGGTCCGGGAAGACGGCCACCGTGGCCGCGCTCTGCCGGGAGCTGCGGGACGAGCTGTCCCTCGCCGTCGTCACCAACGACATCTACACCCGCGAGGACGCCGAGTTCCTGCTGCGGGAGGCCGTGCTGCCGCCCGAGCGGATCACCGCCGTGGAGACGGGGGCCTGCCCGCACACCGCGATCCGGGACGACATCTCCGCCAACCTGGAGGCCGTCGAGGACCTGGAGGAGAGCGTCGGCCCGCTGGACCTGATCCTGGTCGAGTCCGGCGGCGACAACCTCACCGCGACCTTCTCCAGGGGGCTGGTGGACGCGCAGGTCTTCGTCATCGACGTGGCCGGCGGCGACGACATCCCGCGCAAGGGCGGACCCGGCGTCACCACCGCCGATCTGCTGGTCGTCAACAAGACCGACCTCGCCCCCTACGTCGGCTCCGACCTCGCCCGGATGGCCGCCGACGCCAGGGCGCAGCGTGCCGGGCTCCCGGTCGTCCTGCAGTCCCTGCGCGGCGGCAGCGGCGTGGCCGACGTGGCCGCCTGGGTCCGGGAACGGCTCGCCGCGTGGACGGCATGACCCCGTTCGGCGGCGTCCGCACCGCCCCCCGGAGCACGGCCCTCACCGGCGTCCGGGCCGATGTCCGGATCGTGGCCCGCGCGGACGGCCGGGGCGGCACCGCGCTGCCCGTCCTGGACGGCTCGGGCCCGCTGGCGCCGCGCCGCACGCGGGGGAGCGGTGCCGAGGCCCGGGTGATGGTCGTCGGCGCGATGAGCGGCCCCCTCGGCGGCGACCGGTTCACCTTGTCCGCCCGGGTGGAGGAGGGCGCCCGGCTGCGCCTCGGCTCCGCCGCCGCCACCCTCGCCCTGCCGGGCCAGGCGCCGGGCGAGGCCCGCTACGACGTCCGGCTCGACGTGGCCGACGGCGCCGAACTGCACTGGCTGCCCGAACCGTTGATCTCGGCCGCGGGCAGCGACCTGCGGGTCACCACCCGGGCCGAGCTGGCCGCCGGTGCCCGGCTGACGCTCCGCGAGGAGCAGGTGCTCGGCCGGGCGGGGGAGCGGCCCGGCCTGCTCACCAGCCGCCTCACCCTGCGCGTCGCCGGCCACACCGTCCTGGACCAGGAACTGTCCTGCGGCCCCGGCGCCCCGGCCGGCTGGGACGGCCCCGCCGCCCTCGCGGGCCACCGGGCGGTGGGCCAACTGCTCGTTGTCCGGCCCGAGTTCGCGGAAGACCCGCCGCCGGCGCGGATGCTGGGGGAGTGCGCCGCCGTGCTCCCGCTGCCCGGCCCGGCCGCCCTGGTCACCGCCCTGGCCCCGGACGCACTGCGGCTGCGCCGGGTGCTGGACGAGGGGTGGGCGCTGCTCGGGTGACGGGTGTGACCTGCCCTTAGGGGGTGTCCGGCGGATCTTGGCGGAGACGCGGGGTCACGCCACTGGGCCCGCTCGTACGGCATACCGAGCGCGGCGGTGGTGCACATGTCCCACAGGGTCTCGGCCTCGTAGCCGCGCACCTCGGCCCAGTC